>JAGOUF010000003.1 GCA_018061385.1 Chitinophagaceae bacterium
TTGAGTGTTTCTGCAAATGCTTATACACAAGGTTTTGGTACAATAGAACAACGTGTAAATGAAAGAGCAAGAGATAATTTGTTTCAGTTTGATGCAGCAGCAACCATTGATGCAGGTAAACTAGTACCTAAAGCAGCAAAAATTAGTATTCCAATTTATGCAAGCATCAACAAAACAATTCGTACACCAGAATACGATCCATACGATAAAGATGTAAGCTATAAAGACAAGTTATCTAATGCAGCCAACAATGCAATTAGAGACTCAATAAAAAATACAGCCTTAGATCAAACTACTATTAAAACCATCAATTTTACCAATGTACGTGTCCAAAGCAATGGCAAACCTAAGTTGTGGAGTTTAAGTAATATTGATGTAAGTTATTCGTATACTAAAACCGAACAATCCAACCCGTTGGTACTAAGAAATGATGTAACTAAACAACGTGGTGGCTTTGGTTACACCTTCAATCAACAATCAAAATACATTGAGCCTTTTAAAAAATTATTGGTTAAACGTAAAAGCAATTGGTACAATTTGGTACGAGATTTCAATTTTAATTTAACGCCAACATTGTTAAGTTTTAGAGCTGATGTGAATAGACAATTTGGACAATTTATTCCAAGAATTGTAAGTACCGATGGAACAGGAAAAATTGAACGTGTAGATACTACTTACGACAAGTATTTTACGTTTGATCGCTTTTATAATATGCGTTGGGATTTGTCTCGATCTTTAAATATAGATTTTTCTGCAACCAATAATGGAAGGGTAGATGAGCCTGATGGTTTGTTGAATACCAAACAAAAGAAAGATACTGTAGTCGATAACTTTTGGAATGGTGGACGTAATACCTTGTACACACAAAAAGCCATTGCTAGCTATACTCTTCCATTAAGTAAATTTCCATTAACAGACTGGATTAATGCTAGATACAGTTATACCACAACTTACAATTGGATTGGTGCTAGTCGCCTAGCATTGTCATTGGGCAATACAATAGAAAATAGCCAAGAAAATACAGTTAACGGCGAATTTGATTTTACAAGATTGTACAGTAAATCTAGAATACTTCGTTCTTTAGAAAATGCTCCTGCACCAAAAACAAAAGGCAATACAGGGTCAACTAAAACGCCTACTGTATCTAGTATTCAAATAAAACCAAAGGCAGAAGTATTAAAAGGATTAACTGGTGAAAAGAGAACAATAGCATTAAAAAAATGGCGTCAACAAAAACGTGATGCAAGGTTGGCTGCACATTTACAAAAGCAAAATTTACCAGTAGAAATGAATGGAGTTTTAAGAACTACAGGTAAGTTAATTACTATGGTAAAAAGAGCATCCATTAATTATAGCGAAAACTTTAGAAGTCGCTTGCCAGGTTATATGGATAGCACCAAGTTTTTTGGTAATAATTTTAGAAGTATGCAACCGGGCTTAGATTATGTTTTTGGTAAACAACCAGATACAAGCTGGTTAAATCAAAAAGCTGCACAAGGCTTAATTTCTAGGGATACTTTGTTTAACAGTATGTTCCGTCAAAATTTTGAACAACGTTTAAGTATCACTGCACAAATTGAACCTATCAAAGAATTTATTATTGATATTAATTTCGATAAAACTTTTAGTAAAGAATACACTGAATTATTTAAAGATTCTACTACAGGTGGTGGTGGTAAAATGGAGCACTTAAGTCCGTATGCTGCAGGTGGTTTTAGTGTTTCATATATTGCTTTTAATACTTTATTTGAAAGAAGTAATCCAAATGAAGTATCTGAAACATTTAAACGTTTTCAAGATTATCGTTTAATCATGAGCCAACGTGTTGCTGCTGCAAACCCATATTGGCAAGGTTTACCAGCATCTGATAGGTTTGCTCCAGATGGTTACGCAAAAGGTTATAGCAGATATGCACAAGATGTGTTAATTCCATCATTCATTGCAGCATATACTGGCAAAGATCCTACAAGTGTAGCATTGTTAAAACAAAACAATAATAACATACGTTCAAATCCATTTAGTGGTATCATTCCAAAACCCAATTGGAGAGCCACTTATACAGGTTTAACAAGAATTCCAGCATTGGCAAAAACATTTAGTACCATTAGTTTAACCCATGCTTATAGTGGTACATTAGGAATGAATAGTTATAACAGTGCATTGTTATTTAGAGATCCATTTAGATATGGAGCACCACAATTTATAGATACAGTGAGTGGAAATTTTATACCATTTTTCTTGGTTCCAAACATTTCTATTCAAGAACAATTTGCTCCATTAATTGGTATTGATGTTACTACTTTAAGCCAAATAAATTTTAAATTTGAATTTAAGAAAAGCCGACAATTAAGTTTAAGTCTAGTAGATTATCAATTAAGTGAAACAAGAAGTACAGAGTGGGTAATTGGTGCAAGTTGGCGTAAACGTGGGTTTACTTTACCATTTAGATTGCCTGGTAGTAAAGGGAAGAAATTGGAAAATGATATTAGTTTTAAACTAGATTTAGCTATGAGAGATGATGCTACCAATAATAGCAGATTGGATCAGGCAAATGCTTATGGAACAGGTGGACAAAAAGTAATTACTATTCAGCCAAGTATAGATTATGTATTAAACAATAGAATTAATATTAAACTATTTTTCGATCAAAGAAGAGTAACGCCATATATATCAACTGCTGCTCCAACCATTAATACTAGAACTGGTCTTCAATTAAGAATTTCATTGGCACCATAGCTATAAACTTATAAATAGTAGGTATAAAAGTTTTGAATTTTATTATTTAGTTTATATCTTGATGATTAAATTTTTATAATTTGTTATTCTCCGAATTAGATAAGGAATTATTGCTATCAAAAATCACATCTTCAACAAGTTTGAAAGTGTATGTTTTTGATATGGATGAGGAACAAGTAGTGTACACCAATAATTCAATAGTTGAATCTTTAGGTTATACTCGTGAACAAGTTAAAACATTTGGAAAAAATGTGTTACAAGAAATATTGCATCCTGAAGATTTAGCTAATGCCGAAGATAGAATGCAACGCCTCTCTAGTTTAAAGGATGACGAAGAATATATTTTAGTACAACGATATAAAAAATCTACAGGTGAATACGGTTGGTTTAAAAATACTCGTAGTGTTTTTAAACGTAATGCTTTAGGCGAAGTGCAACAAGTTATTGGAATTATGCATGAGGTTACAGAAGAGGTAGATAACTTAAAAAAATTACACGATACTCAAGATAGATTTAAAGCAATTTTTAATAGTACAAGTGATTTCAATTTTTTTGTTGATAAAGACTTTAATATTATAACACTTAATCAAGCTGCAATTTTATACACAGAGAAGTATGCAGGAATGAAATTGTTTCCTGGAATAAATTTAAAAATGGCTATGCATGATTCTATGCATGCTGATGCCGACATAGCTTTGCAACAATCTTTACAAGGTGAAATTGTAGATATCACAAAAGAATATTTATCGGCTACTGGAGAAAATATTTGGTTTAGAGCTAAATTTTTTCCTGTGTACGATGAGCAGTTTAAAACCATTACAGGTGTAAATGTAAATATGAGAGATGTAACTAAATCTGTACAAGCAAAAGTGGAATTAGAACATCAAAATATTCAGCTAAAAGAAATTGCTAGAATTAATTCTCATGAAATAAGACGACCATTGGCCAATATTTTAGGGCTTATCGAAATGCTAGGACATTATCAAGATGATTTATCTAGTGACCTAAAAGATTTAATTCAGTTACTACATCAATCATCTTCAGAATTAGATGCAGTAGTTAAAAAAATTGTGGTTACTGCATCTAAAAAATAATTATTCTTTATTAAAATAAATAGCATCAGCTTGTGCAGTGCAAGTAATGGTTAAATCATTAATACAAACATGTGCAGGTAAGTTGGCACAATAAAAAATGGCGTCTGCAACATCGTTTGCACTGAGTGGCTTAAATCCTTTATAAGTTTGAGCAGCCTTGGTTGTATCTCCTTTAAAACGTACCAATGCAAACTCAGTTTCAGCAGCTCCAGGATGTATGGCTGTTACTTTAATATTGTGTTGTAATAAGTCAATTCTCATACTATGGCTTAAAGCATCAACTGCTGCTTTACTTCCACAATAAGCATTTCCAAATTGATAGATTTGTTTTGCTGCCACCGAACCCATATTAATAATATGTCCTTGTTTGTTTGCAACCATGTAAGGCAACACTGCTTTTGTAACGTACAATAAACCATTTACATTGGTTTGCAACATAGTATCCCAATCGTCAATATTTGCATTTTCAAAACTATCTCTACCCAAAGCTAAACCAGCATTGTTTACTAAAATGTCAATGTGCTTCCATTCCTCTGGTAAATTTTCAATTGCATTAAAAACATCAGCTCTGTTTTGTACATCAAAATTTAGCGACAATACATTTACGTCATGTTCACTTTTTAATGCATTACTTATTTCTTGTAATTTTTCATTTCTTCTGCCAGTAATAATAATATTCCATTTTGCAGCAGCAAATTTTTCTGCTATTGCTTTTCCAAAACCAGCAGTAGCTCCTGTAATGAGTATAGTTTTTGGCATGATAAAAGTTTAAGTACTTGAATTTATTTTACTAAAACGGTTTTATTAAATGGATTATCTAATTAATACAACAGTTCCTTTTTTAAAGATTGTTTTACCAGTATAATCTACTCCTTGTGCTAAAAACACAAAAGTACCACTAGCTTGTTGTGTGCCATTTAAAGTTCCATTCCAGCCTTTTCCTATTTCATTGGTTTCAAAAACCAATTGTCCCCAACGATTGTAAATTTTAAAATAATCTAGTTTAGTAATTCCAACAAGAATGGGTTTTAATACATCATTTTTTCCATCACTATTTGGCGTAAATGCTGTTGGAATAAAAATTTCCGGATTGGTATTAAATATTCTTACTGCAATTTCATCTTCACCAAAACAACCTTCGGGACTGGTTACTTTTACTGTATATTTTATATAATTTGGTATGCCACTTAATATTGCAATTGGGTTAATAAGGGTATCGTTAGACAAGCCTGTTTTGGGCTTCCATAAATATTTACTATTGGCAGGTATGGCATTTGTTGAAACAAATAATTGTAATGGTTGATTGAGAACAACACTTGTATCGTTACCTGCATTCACTGTAATTATAGGAATAACGTTTACAATAATTGAATCTTTAACTGGCTTAGGGCAACCAATAGTATCTGTTGCACTTATATAGTAAGTTGTTGTTTTACTTGGCCCTGCAGTGGGTGTTAAAGTTGTTGGATTTAATAAACTATTGGTGGGCGACCAACTAAAATTACTTCCTACAATTACTGCATTCAATTGTACTTTGTTGCCAAAGCAAATTGCAGGAGTTGGCGAAGCTGTAACTTTTGGATAGGGTACAGGGTTAATTTTAATTGAATCTCTATCTTGACATTTTCCTAAATTGGCCATTACATAATAGGTAGTTTTCACCAACGGTTGTACCAATGGATATTTTGTATTTTGAACAACTTCGCCAGATGAACTTGACCACAAATAACTGAGAGCTTGACTTATAGGATGCAATCTAAATGTATCGGTTTTACAAATTGCAGAATCCACACCTGCGTCAACCCTTATAAAATCCAATACATTTATTTTAATGGAATCTTTACTAATACATCCACCTTCATTTACTGTAATAATATACGTGGTGGTATCTTTTGGATAAACCAATGGGTTTAAAGTATTTGGATTGATGATATTGTAGTTGGGAGTCCAAGTTACACTCCCACTTGTATTGGCAATTAATGGAAGTGTATCAATGCTACAAATCAAGGTGTCTTTAAATGGCAAATTGATAATGGGTTCAGATCTTACAGTTATTGATTTTGATACAGTATCTACACAGCCTTTGCTATTGGTTGAAATCAATTGAATGTTGTAAGAACCTGCAGTTGCATATTTCCAAGCAGTGTCTTTACTTCTTGCAGTATCGGCTGTAGTAGTTAAATCTCCAAAGTTCCATTTCCAACTATTTACAAAACCATATACAGTGCTGGTTGCATCAAAAAATTGAATGGGTTGTTGGTAACAAATTCCTGTTGTGTTAATTTTTGGAATGAAGCCTGGATAAACGTACACAAATTTTGAAGAAGAATCTTGGCAACCACCAGTTGCAGTAACTTTTAGTTTTACCACATATCTGCCAGTATCTGAATATACATGTGTAGGTGTTGGTTGTATAGAAGTTCCACCATCACCAAAACTCCAATTGTAACCAATAATTGCTGGGTTGGAAGATTGATTTTCGAAGGTAAAATTAAAGCCATTGCACGTTCTATCATCTGGTCCTGCATCTGGTTTTACAGTTGAACAGTTTTCAACTGCAAGTATTACATCTTTTCTATGTTCGTTAATCAGTACACCATTTCGCCATTCTTCCACAGTTACACAAACAACATATCTTCCTGCAGATGCAGGTGCTGTTGATGTAATAATGCCACTATTTACATTAATGGTTGTTGTTGTACCAAATGGGTTGGTTGCACTATAAGGTGAAATATAATTTAATGGAATTAGTTGCAAAGGACTTGGTGGAGCAGGATTTGGGTTGCTTGTGCCACCACCAAAACCATCATAAGCAGGTGTTAGTTTGTATGCTAAAGAATCTCCATCAACATCGGTTGCTCCAAAGTTTAAAGTAAAAGGTGTATTTCTACAAATGGTAACTGTATCGTTAACACCAAACTTGGGGCAAGTATTGTTACCAGTTGGTAAGGCAATAGTGCCAGGAATTTTTGTAGTAAAAGTTGCACCAATACTACCACCACCACTCACATTATCCAACACTGTTCTTGTGTAACGTATCCAAGATAAGGTATAACCATTTGCTGTTTTAGGCAAATCTATTGTGGTTGAAAAAATACCTACTTCGTAACAAACACTCACAAAGGGAAGTAAACAAGGGTTTGCACCATTGGTATTTTGAATACTAGGCGGATTGCCCACAAATTGTTGTGTTAATGTTCTGGTAGTTATTAAAATCAAACCTGCATTGTCGTAAATACCAATGGTTACATTCTCTCCATTTAATGGAGCATTGTTTGTGCCAGATGGACCACAAACCCTAAACAAACGCATTGTAACTAAATATTTATCAGTGTTTGGAGAAGTGCCAGCACCTTGATATTCATAAAATAATTCTCCGCCTGCAATATGGGTTGCATAAGAGCTTAATGAAAGCAATGAAACAATTAAAGCAAAAACAAATTTCTTCATATCTCTAAATTCCAAGGCTGTGAATGTACGAAACCTACCAATTAGTTAGAAAACCAGCAATTTTTTTAACGTATTAAAACCACCGTTCCTTTTTTGTAAATTACTTTCCCTGTATAGTCTATTCCTTGTGCTATAAAAACATAGGTACCATTGGGTTGTTCAATGCCATTGAGTAAACCACTCCAACCTTGTTCAAAAGATGTTGTTTCAAATAGTTGTTGCCCCCATCTATTATAAATTCTAAAATAATCCAAGTTTTTTATACCAACACCAATGGCTTTTAAAATATCATTCTTGCCATCTTTATTGGGTGTAAATGCAGTAGGAATATAAATATCGGGCTGGGTACTAAAAATTTTCACTTGTATTTCATCTTCTGCAAAACAACCTTCGGGCATGGTTGCTTTTACTTTATATACAATGCTATTGGTTGCAATGTTTAAAGTAGTAATAGGGTTAGCTGCAATTGCATTGTTTAAACCTGTTGCTGGACTCCAAACATAAGTTATACCATTATCATAGTTAGAAGTTGCCATTAATTGTAAAGGTTGATTTTTTACAACAGCAGTATCGTTGCCTGCAAAAACAGTAATTGGCGTAAATACTTTTACTAAAATACTATCTGTAATTGCTTTAGTGCAACCTAACGTATCGGTAACAGTTAATAAATAAAATGTGTTTTTAGAAGGTGCAGCAATTGGGTTTAAGGTGTTTGAAAAAGCCAAGCCATTTGAAGGTGTCCAACTAAAAGAACTAGCAGTGATAAAACCATTTAAAAATGCTTTATCCCCAAAACAAATGCTTGTATCTGCACCAGCATTGCTTTTAGGATAAGGAGCTACTTTAATAAAAACAGAATCTCTGTCCTCACATTTTCCTAAGTTGGCTTTTACATAATACATGGTACTAATTAAAGGCTGTACTTGTGGATTTTTTATAGCATCTACAACAGCACCATCAGCTTCGGTCCATAAGTAACCCAAAGCTTTACTACTAGGTTTTAAAGTAACAATATCTGTTTTACAAATTGAGGTATCTACACCTGCGTCAACCTTAATAAAATCCAATACATTTACTTTAATGGAATCTTTCGTAATACAACTATTTTCATTGAGTGTTACATAATAAGTGGTAGTAATTTTTGGATATACAATTGGGTTGTTGGTTTGAGTTTGAATGATATTGTAATTGGGGCTCCAACTAAAAACTCCATTGCCGTTTGCTATGAGTGGTAAAGAATCAATGCTACAAATTAAAGTATCTTTAAAAGGAAGTAGTAACAAAGGCTTATCGTTGATGACAATTGGCTTTTCAATTATTTTTTCACAACCTTTGCTACTGCTAACAATTAGTCGAATTGTTCTAGTGCCTTCATTTGGATAGGTGTACAACGGATTTTTTAAAATTGATGTATCTGCAATAGTTGTTGATTCGCCAAAATTCCAACGCCATTTATTTACAGTTCCATATGTTGTTTTGGTGGTATCATTAAATTGAAATGGATTTTGAAAACAGCTTCCACTAAAAACAAAGCCTGGGTAAAAGCCTGGGTAAACAATTACTCTTGTAGAATCTATTCCTTTACAACCATTTGGTCCAGTAACCGTTAATGTTGCTTTGTACGTTCCTGTATCGCTATAAATATGAGTAGGATTGGGGGCGTTGGAAATGTTGTTGGACGAATTGGGTTCGCCAAAATTCCAAGTATACGATTGAATGGCAGAAGAGTAAGATTGGTTTTCGAAATACACTGAAAAATTATCACATTGTATAATTTTTGCAGGAAGTTGTGCATCTACATAATCACAATCTTGCACTTTTAAAATAAAATCTTTTCTATGCTCTGTAAATTCTTTATTGTTTCTAAATTCTTTAATACAAACGCTAACAACATAAGCACCAACACCTGGTGCAACTCCACTAATTACTCCTGTTGAGGGATCAATAGTTGGCCCTGCTAAAGGATCTGTACCACTAAAAGGAGAAACATAAGGAATGGGAACCAACGATAATAAAAAACTTGGAGCACTGTTGTTGCTACCAGAACCAGCAGTATACGCATCACAAAAAGAATACATCAAAAAATCGCCATCTTTATCTTCGGCTCCAAAATCTAAAGAAAATTTTTTGCCTGCACAAACCAATGCTGTATCCTTAATATTAAACTGCGGACTATTGTTAAATTCTCCAGGCAAAGTTGCATTTCCTGGAATTTTTGTGGTATAAGTAGCACCAATATTGTTGTTACTACCCACAGTGTTTTCAATATTATCAACCCTACAACAACCAGTACGAGCCAATACATAACCTGCATTGTTAATTGGTAATTCAATGGTAGCACTATAGTAAGCCAATTCATAACAAACATTTACATTGCCAACCAAACAAGGAAAAGCACTGGTGTTTAAAATAATGGTTTCAATACCACCAACCATAGGTAGGTTAAGTGTATTTGCTAAAGAACCATTTTCATAAATACCCACATTTACTGCCTCTGATTGTAATGATGGTCCAGTAGAATAACAATCTCTAAAAAGCCGTAAGGTTATTTTATATTTTGCTAAAGAAGTAGTATTGCCGGGGCCTAAATATTCATAATACAATTCGCCACCTGCAACATGCCTTGCAAGCAACTGTTGAGAGGTGAAAAGAAAAAAAAATATGAAGATGAATTTCTTCATAAAAGCAAAATATTTATTTTGAAATAAACTCTAGGAGGTATTCATTCATCTCGTTTGTAGCTTCTAACATACCCATGTGCCCCACCTCTTTAAGAACATGAATGTACGAACATTGAGGCAAATAAGTTTGTTGTAAAACATCGTTTAACGGAGCAGCTATATCTTCTGTGCCAAGTATAAACAATACGGGCAATTGTTGATCTTTTAATACGTCGGTTGCATCTGGCCTGTTCATCATTGCAATTGTATACTGACGTAAGGCTTCTTTTGTAAATTGCTTAGAAGCTTCCATTAAATTTTCTACAACTTCGTTGGATGTTGCTTTGAACTTTGTTCCAAATAAATTCGGAATCGTAGTTTTAAAAAAAGCATAACCGCCATATTGTTCAATAATTTCTATACTGCGTAAACGGTTTTGTTTTTTTTCTTCACTATCTGCAAATGCAGTAGAATGCAATAAACCAAATGCTGATAAATATTTAGGAAAAGCTTTTGCAAAAGCCAATGTAATATAACCTCCCATACTATGACCTAACAATGTGCAAGTAGCAATTTTTTCCTGTGCCAACAATGCTTCAATGCATTTAGCATAATCTTGTATAGTAACTGTGTGTTCAACATTTAAAAAAGAGCTATTGCCACTTCCTGGCAAATCGGGAACAATAAGTTGACAGTGATTTTTTAAATAATCTATTTGAGCATTGAATATTTGGCTGTCTTCTCCATAGCCATGTATGAATACAACAGTTTTGCCTTTGCCTTCAATTCTGTAACAGATTGTTGAGTTTAGGAATTGAAATGTTTTTATCATGCTATTAAATTTTTTTTGAAAAACCTTTTTTGAATGAGCAATACCCAATTCCACAATAAAAACAACACTCCAATTAAGGAAAAAATTTGGTATAAATAATCGCCATGTTTTACATAAAATGTAAGCATAGATTTTTGGGGAATATTGTATTTAATTACTGCAGGTGTATTCCAAGGTTTGCTATTTACAATGTTGCCATATTCATTAATTACTGCACTAATGCCAGTGTTGGCACTTCTTGCAACCCAACGTCTCGTTTCAATGGCTCTTAATTTTGCATAAGCCAAATGTTGTTTATGTCCTGGAGTATTGCCCCACCAACCATCATTGGTTAAAATAGTAATTAATGTAGCCCCCTTTTTTACATACGATGCAACATATTCGCCATAAATACTTTCATAACAAATAACTGGTGCAATTTTAACAGTATTGGCAACAAAATTTTTCGATGTAACATCTTTTGCATAACCACCTGTTGTTCCACCAAATTGTTCAAAAACAGGGGCAAGAATATTTAAAAAAGAAGGTAAGGTTTCAACACCCGGAACGAGTTTGCTTTTTATATAAAATTGTGATGGCGTATTTGCTTTTAAAGCAATGGCAGCATTGTAACTTTCATAATAAAATCCTTGTGCCGATTTTCTGGCATATTCAGTAGTTTTTTCATTGCCTACAACCTTAAATGTTTCAACACCAGTAACTAAAGTAAGGTTTGGATGTTTTTGTAAAAAGGCAAATACAGGTTCGTAAATAGGCGTAATTTCTAATTCATTTAAAGAAACTGTTGCACTAAGTGCAGTTTCTGGCCAAACTACAATTTGGGTTGTGCTATCTATTTCTTTTTCACATAAACCAATCAATATTTCCAATTGCCCTGCAACCGAAATGCTTTCAAATTTTAGGTAGGGGTCAATATTGGGTTGAACAATTACAACATTGTTTTTCTTTACTCCCTTAGTGAAACTAATTGCCAATATGCTTGAAATTATCATTGGCACTCCAACAATAATGGCAACTATAACAACACCAAGAATTTTAATTAAAATAGTGTATTGTTTGAAATTTTTAATTAGTTGAAATAATAAAATATTTACCAACAAAATCCATAAAGTTCCACCACCAATACCAGTGTATTCATACCATTGAATCCAAGCAATATTGCCTGCAAATACATTGCCTAAGCTTAACCAAGGCCAACTTAACTGCCAGTTTAAATGTATGTATTCAAACAACATGCAAAAAGCAATTAATGCAATTGTACCAATGCGATTGCCCATTTTTTGTTTAAACAAAAAATAACCCAGCCATGGTAAACTCATAATTAAACTATTGGCAGTTATGGCTAAAATGCTACCCATATCTGTACTGTTCCAAAGCCACCAAGTAGTAAGTGCATTCCAAGTAAAAATGGCTATAAAACTATACCAGTAAAAGCTGCTTTTTTTGGTGGTTTTCTCTGCAATCCACAATAAGGGAAGCCAAGCAAAAAAAACAAACCAAGTATACGAAGATGGTGGCCAGGCTGTAGCTAAAAATAAACCAGATAAAATACTAAATGCAATTGGAAATATTTTTTTCAAAACACTTTTTTTATGTAATCAAAGTTGGTGAGATTCTTCTACAATCAATCATAAAAATTACCTACCATTAAAATGTGTAGTTTGCGAATTATTGAAAAAAAATAAATCACAAATTTTCTTACATTCGTAATCTATGTCGCAAGAACTGAATTTGATGAATGATTTACCGCTTCCAAAGTACACTTTGGATGCCGAACAAGAGAAAAAAGAAATCTTAAGAAATTATAGAAGCCTGTTAAAAGCATTGCGTCCTAAGTTAAAAAAGGGCGATAAAGAAATGGTTAGAACAGCATTTGAAATGAGTGCCGATGCTCATAAAACCATGAGGCGAAAAAGCGGGGAACCTTATATTTTACACCCTATAGCTGTTGCAATGATTTGTGTAGAGGAAATTGGCTTAGGCGTACGTAGCACCATTTGTGCTTTGTTGCACGATACTGTTGAAGACACAGATATTAGTTTAGAAGATGTAGAAAGAGAATTTGGAACTGAAATAGCAAAAATTGTAGATGGACTAACCAAAATTTCAAGTGTAATAGATACCAACACTTCTCAACAAGCAGAGAATTTTAAAAAAATATTACTTACGTTAACCGATGATCCTCGTGTTATTTTAATTAAGCTAGCCGATCGTTTGCACAATATGCGTACGCTAGATTATATGAAAAGGGAAAAGCAATTAAAAATTGCTAGCGAAACTGTTTGGGTATATGCTCCTTTGGCACATAGAATGGGTTTGTACAATATAAAAACTGAGTTGGAAGATTTATCCATGAAATATATGGAGCCAGAAGCATATAAAGACATTGCAAAAAAATTAGCTGAAACTAAAAGAGAACGGAGTCGATACATCAATGAATTTATTCGCCCCATTAAAGATAAACTAAATGTAAGTGGATTTGATTTTGAAATTCATGGCAGACCCAAAAGCATTCACTCCATTTGGAATAAAATAAAAAAGAAAGGTGTAAGCTTTAGTGAAGTGTACGATTTATTTGCCATTAGAATTATTTTAAACTCTGCACCCGAAAAAGAAAAAGAAGAATGTTGGAAAGTGTACAGCATTATAACTGATGAATATAACCCAAGTCCAGAAAGGTTAAGAGATTGGCTAAGCAACCCCAAAAGCAATGGTTACGAGGCTTTGCACACAACAGTAATGGGGCCACAAGGTAAATGGGTGGAAATTCAAATTCGTACAAAACGTATGAATGAAATTGCAGAAAAAGGCTTGGCGGCTCACTTTAAATACAAAGAAGGCAATACAGAGGAAGATAGATTTGATAAATGGTTTGGACAAATACGTGAAGTACTTTCTCAAGACGATACAGATAGCGTTAACTTTTTGCATGATTTTAAAACATCTTTTTTAGCTGAAGAAATTTATGTGTACACACCCAAAGGCGAAGTAAAAATGTTGCCAACAGGAAGTACAGCTTTAGACTTTGCTTTTTCTATTCATAGTGCAATTGGTAGTAAATGTATTGGTGCTAAAGTGCATCATAAATTGGTACCTATTTCTCATAAATTACGGAGTGGAGATCAAATTGAAATTATTACGAGTAACAAACAAAAACCCAATGAAGATTGGTTGAGCATTGTAGTTACAGCCAAAGCAAAAAGTAAAATAAAAGATGCTTTAAAAGAAGAGAAAAGAAAAATTGCAGACGATGGAAAATATGTGTTACAAAAAAAATTAGAAGGCTTAGGAGCTGCATACAATACTGGGAATATTGATGAAGTTGCACAGTTTTATAAGCTCAATTCTCACTTAGATTTATTCTATCAAATTGCAACAAAAGCCATTGATTTAAGAGAGTTGAAAGAGTTTCAAGTATTGGGCGATAGATTGGAACATCCAAAACCCAAAGTGGTGATTTCAGAACCCAATACAGAGCAACATCCCAATGTTAAAACCTACTCTAAAAAAGATAGTGAATTAATCATATTTGGAGAAAGCAGCGATAAAATTCAATATGCATTGGCCAAATGTTGTAACCCAATTCCAGGAGATGATGTTTTTGGATTTGTAAGCACCGGCAAAGGATTAATTATTCATAGAACAACTTGCCCAAATGCTACTCAATTACTGGCCAATTATGGTCATAGAGTGGTAAAAACTAAATGGGCAAAAAACAAAGAAATTTCATTCTTAACAGGATTGAAAATTATTGGAATGGACGATGTTGGGGTAATTCATAAAATTACCAATATTATTAGTGGAGATTTAAAAATTAACATTGCTGGCTTAACTATAGAAAGTGGGGAAGGAATTTTTGAAGGTACTATTAAAGTATTTGTACACGATAAAGAAGAACTAGAAGCATTGGTTGATCGATTGAAATCGTTACAGGGCATACAAAGAGTAGATCGTTTTGATGCCGAAGAAATTTTGTAATTGTGTTTTCTACATTTTCTCTACTTTGTTAATTGCTTTAATAACCACAATCTTGCAGCTTTTGCTTCAATAGAAGATGCAAATGTTAAAGAAAGTCCATTGCTATTATCTTTATTTTCTTGAATATCTGATGCTGAGTAAGTAGTAGCTACACTATATGGCATAGACTCTTTACAATCTAACGTTAGCAAATAAAGTTTAGTTTTTCTTTTGCTTGTAAATGCTTGTTGGTTTAAATAAGCTGAATCAACTAAAAAAATTGAAACGGTTCCAAAATCTAGTTTACTTATTTCTATACTTTGGTTTCTAGTTTCTATGTTTTTAGTTTTCAAAGTGTTGGTTTTTTGTTCCGAACGAAATTGTTTTTTATCAAAATAATATATATAATTTACGTGAGTAGGAATATTTGCCGGAGAAAAGTCATCTTTAGCCGACATATAAAAAGTACTAAGAGACTTTGCTCCTTGAGTTCTAAAATTTTTTTCAATTAAGTTCATTGCAGAAATTAGCTTTTTCTCATAAGTCTTATCTGCCTTCTTTTGTAAATATTCTAGTACTGCATTAGCTTCATTGTATGTATTAAAACATAAGCTAATAAAGTTTCTTCTCAAATAATTTTTATTGAATACTATTTCTTTCTTGTTTTTAGTGTATATAAATATTTCAAAGTAAAAGCCTTTATAATCTTTTAAGTTATAGCTCTTATTTTCCTCTGTTGTTAATGCGTATTTATTTCTTTTAAGTGAGATTTCATCAAAATCCAAATCATTAATACTTACTGAATATATCTCCGGAGAAGGTTTGTATTTGTTGTTTAATGAATAGGTTTGTTCTTTCATTATTAGCATAGTATCGCCTACAAGTGTTAGCCATTTTTCAGTAATATAATCGGCAATTGTAGCTTTTGAATGCAAAAATTTCTTTATTCTAAATTGTGGAGTATCAGTTTGGGTTAGAATTTTTTTAGCCAACGCATCTTGTGCTTGTAATTGGTTGAGTACAAAGGGAGCTATTAAAAAAAGGAGTAGTTTTTTCATGTGTCAAGGTTTAGATTAAAAGTAGTAAAATATTCTAAATATCGATACAAACAATCAATCGGTCAACTTTCATCAAATAGTTTAACCACCCCTTATAAGAACAAACAAGTACACATCGCCACTGCATATTTCATTACTTTTGTTGTAAATTCAGAATTATGGTGGAAGGAAAAAGACAAAAACAAGTAGCTGCAGTTTTGCAAGACGAATTGAATGAAATATTTAGACATTTAAATTTAACTATGATAGATGGGGGAATGGTTTCTATTTCCTCGGTTAAAGTAACTCCAGATTTATTAGAAGCAAGAATTTATATTAGCTTTTTTCAGGTGCCAAACATAGAAGCTGCCATGAAAAAAATTGATGCAAAAAGTTGGGAAATTAAAAAAGAATTGTCCGATAAAATTAAACACCATGTTCGCCGAATTCCAGTATTGCATTTTTTCTTAGATGATACATTGGATTATGTGTTTAAAATGGAACAAGTATTTAAAAAAATAGAAGAAGAAAAAAAAACAGGAGAAGCATAAAATCCACATTTTATTTGTGTTGATTATTTTGTTGTTTAAACTAACTATATAACTCCAAACTACATAACTCTAAACTAGCTAACTGTTGAACTTTTTATTTGCATGGCGATATTTTAAGTCTAAAAAAAGCACCAATGCAATAAATATAATTGCATGGATTAGTGTTGTAGCTATAACAGTTGGTACAGCTGCTTTAATTGTAGTATTAAGTGTTTTTAATGGGTTTGAAGATTTGGTAAAAGGTTTGTATGGCGATTTTTATGCTGATGCAAAAATTGCTCCAGCAAAAGGAAAATTATTAACCATTGATAGCACACAACTAGCTAAAATAAAAAATGTAAATGGTGTAATTCAATACAGTTTAGTTGCCGAAGAAAAAGCCCTTTTAAAAAATGCAGAAAACCAAACAACCGTTATTGCAAAAGGGGTTGATGAATATTTTAATTCTGTAAATAAAGTTTCTCAACACATTATACGAGGCAATTTTGAAACCGGTACACTCAATGCTCCACAAATTGTAATGGGTGCTGGTATAGAAAATGCAACAGCCATTTATATTGAACAAAATTTAGAAGCTGCAACTTTATACTTGCCCAACAAAAAAGCCACCAGTTTAAACAATTTAAATGATGCGTTTAACTCGTACAATGTTACTGCAAGTGGTACTTTTTTAATTCAGCAAGAGTTTGATAACAAGTACATTTTTACCAATTTGCCTTTTATGAAGTTTATGTTAGATATGGCACCCAACCAATATTCTTACATAGAACTTAAACTACAAGCAAAAAACGATGCTGCTGCCGAAAAAATTACCACTCAATTACAACAAATGTTGGGCAATAATTATGTTGTACTTACTAGGTATCAACAAAATAAAAGTTTGTACAGCATTATGCGTATGGAAAAATGGATTATTTATGGAATCCTCTCTTTAATATTGGTTGTGGCTGCTTTTAATATGATTGGTGCTTTAACCATGTTGGTATTAGAAAAGCAAAAAGACATTGCCATTTTACAAGCAATGGGTGCAAGCAATCAAAAAATTCAACATATCTTTCTAAGTAGTGGATTAATATTGGCTGCTGTTGGCAGTTTTTGTGGCTTAGCAATAGCCAGTTTAATTTGTTGGCTACAAGTAAAGTTTCATTTGCTAAAACTGGGTGCAGGAAGTTTTGTAGTAGATTATTATCCAGTAAAGCTTCAGGTAAACGATTTTGTATTGGTAATTACTACCATTTTTATAATTGCATTTATTGCTGCTTATTTTCCTGCACGTAAAGCAGGTAAACAAGCTTTCTCGTTAAAAAGTTAAAACAATACCTCAAATTGTTCAACTATTCTACAAATAACTCCATCTATTCACGATAGTTTTCTTTTAATTGCTTTTACACACTTATTTTTGCCACTTATTTAAAAAGCTATGCAATTGTTATCAGTTTTATTAAATGCTACAAACAGCAGTACGGCTGCCAATTATTTGCCAATTGGTTTATTATTAATTTTTGCAGGAGGTTTTGTTGCAACCATGTTGGCATTATCGGCCATGGTTGGTCCTAAAAGACAAACAAAAGACAAGTTAGCCACTTTTACCAGTGGTATCGAAAGTCATGGAGATGCTCGTGAGCCAATGGCCATCAAATATTTTTTAGTAGCCATCTTGTTTGTTTTGTTCGATGTGGAAGTAATTTTCTTCTATCCTTATGCTATTAACTTTAAAGAATTGGGATGGAATGGTTTTTTAGCAGTTTTAATGTTTGTGTCTTTCTTTTTAGTAGGGTTCACTTATATTATTAAGAAGGGTGCATTAAAGTGGGAAGAGTAAGTAATTATAAATTTTAAATGTTAAATGTTGAATTGTTCTCATTAAAATTCAGCATTAAAAATTCAACATTATTGTATGCGTCCAGTTCGTTTTAATATTAATCCAAAAGAAGCCAATATTGCCAATAGTATTATGATGGGCGAATTGCCTGATGGACACTTAGGCGATGGTTTTTTTGCTACCAAATTGAGCGATGTAGTTGGTTTGGCAAGAAAAAATTCTATTTGGCCTTTGCCATTTGCAACCAGTTGTTGCGGTATTGAATTTATGGCAACAATGGCCAGCCATTACGATTTGGCAAGGTTTGGTAGCGAAAGAGTAGGATTTTCTCCTCGTCAGTGCGATTTGTTGATGGTAATGGGAACTATTGCAAAAAAAATGGGGCCAGTATTGCGTCAGGTTTATTTGCAAATGGCAGAACCTCGTTGGGTAATTGCTGTTGGAGCTTGTGCAAGTAGTGGTGGAATATTTGATACCTATAGTGTACTACAAGGAATAGATCAAGTAATACCTGTAGATGTTTATGTACCAGGTTGCCCTCCAAGGCCAGAAGCAATTATTGATGGTGTTTTAAGAATTCAAGATTTGGTACAAAACGAAAGTTTAAGAAGAAGAAATACCGAGCAGTATACAGCATTGTTAAATAGTTATGGAATAGAATAGATATATCCTTAAAAGGAATTATCAAAAATGAATATTTGTAAACAAATTTAAAATATAGCCCCTATTGGGGTTTGGGAAATGGCACTAACCAACGAAATAGTTAAACAAAAGCTATCAGATAAATTTGGAGATCAACTAACCAATTGGGAAGAACCCTATGGTATGCTCACATTTACAGCTCCTAAAGAACTTAACTTAAAAGTATTGCAATTTTTGTATGATGATGAAACGT
>JAGOUF010000229.1 GCA_018061385.1 Chitinophagaceae bacterium
GCAAGAACAAAATGCGATGCTTTAAAACCTTTGTTTTGGCTAGCAGAATGTGAAGAGGTAACTTATCACAATGTTTTTGATGTTACCTATGCTTGGGAATGGATGCATGTTTCTGAAAAATATTTTAAAGGGGATGCTTCTTTAAACGATTGGTACAATGTGTTGCACAAATACAC
The DNA here is from genome assembly GCA_018061385.1 of Chitinophagaceae bacterium. Lineage (GTDB taxonomy): Bacteria > Bacteroidota > Bacteroidia > Chitinophagales > Chitinophagaceae > UBA1930. The sequence goes on from JAGOUF010000229.1 coordinate 177, forward strand.
ACAATATCCAAAAGATTCTAGAAAATTATTCTTCACTACCAACCATGATGAAAATAGTTGGAATGGAACAGAATATGAAAAGTTTGGAGATGCTGCAAAAGCAATGGCTGTGTTTACAACAACCTGGAATGGAATGCCATTGGTGTATAGTGGACAAGAAAATCCCAATTTAAAACGATTGAAATTTTTTGATAAAGACACAATTGAATGGAATGATAAATTGCTGTTGTTCGATTTTTATAAAACCTTATTAACCCTGCATAAAAACAATGCAATTGTAAAAGGGGAAACATTTATTTTACCAACACAGCATGAGCATGTAATGGCTTATTTAAGAAAATGTGAACAAGATGTAGTGTTGGTTATCTTAAATCTTTCAGGAGAAAGTAAACTGAAAATTAGTTTAGAACATGATTGGTTAAAAGCAACATTTACCAATGTTTTTTCTCAATTAAATTATGGGTTTCAAAAAAATGAATCCTTTGAAATACAAGGCTACGAATATTTTGTATATGCCTCAAAAGCAAATTCATAAACCATGTATTTAGTAAAAGCAGCTTGGTGGTTAAAAGCAATTTACCCTTCTTATATATGGCATATAGCAGAAGCTGAAAAAGTAATGTATCTAACTTTTGATGATGGTCCTCATGCTACAGTTACGCCATTTGTATTGCAACAATTGCAACAGTACAATGCAAAAGCAACTTTTTTTTGCATTGGTAAAAATGTAGTTGAACAACCCACAATTTATCAGCAAATTTTAAACGATGGACATTCAATTGGCAACCACACACACAATCATTTGAATGGATGGAAAACAAACGATGCAAGTTATTTGAACAATATAAAATTGGCTGAACAATCCATTCAATCCAATTTATTTCGCCCACCTTATGGCAGAATAAAAAAATCTCAAGCCAAACAATTGATGCTTAGAAATGCCAATATGAAAATTGTTATGTGGGATGTTTTAAGTGGAGATTTTGATACACAATTATCGCCCCAAAAATGTCTTGATAATGTACTAAAAAATGTTACACAAGGAAGTATAGTTGTATTTCACGACAGTGAAAAAGCTTTTGAAAGGTTACAATATGCTTTGCCAAAAACATTGGAACATTTTAGCAATTTGGGCTATACATTCAAAGCTATTTCAAATAGTAGATTCACAGTTCCGTCAATCAACTACTCTTCAGATTTTTCAGCTTCTACCAATTGAATACCTGTTTGTGTAAATTCAATTTTATGTTGTTTGTATAACGCACCGGTTGTCATTTTAAATGTTTTTTTACTCATACCAAAAAATGCATAAATAGCATCAGGTTCACTCTTGTCGTGATAAGGTAAATAATTGTTGTTCTCTTCTAAAAGTCTAAGTATTTTACCTGCTTCATCTTCTACTTTTTGATACCCTTTTTTGCCAAGCACTAAATCAATTTTACCGTCTTCTCTAATTGCATGTACAAAACCTTTCAATGTATCGCCAACTTTTAAATCTTGAAAAACTTGGTTGTCGTGTACCACACCTGTGTGTAAATTATTAATAATACATACATAGCCAATATCGCTTTTTCTATACACCAATAAATCTACTTCGTCTTTCTCGTGTACCGTTAAATCTTCATTGCTTAAATGGCGTTCAATTTTTTCAGTTCCAGCAATTCTGCCAGTTTGTTCATCAATATAAATTTTAACCAAATACCATGCACCAGCTCTCATGCCCATGATTTGTTGAGATTTTGCAACAAATAGATCTTTCATTAAACCCATATCTAAAAATGCACCAGCACCCATTAAACCCACACATTTCAGCAAAACAATATCTCCAACAATACCTTTAGGTTTTTCGGTGGTTGCAATAATTCTGTTTTCTCCATCATGGTATAAAAAAACTTCTAGTTCGTCACCAATTTTTGCACCACGAGGTACAAAACGTTTGGGCAATAAAATGCCATCGCCACCATCATCTAAATACATTCCAAAATCAACTTTTCTGTTTATTGTAAGTGTGTTGTATTGTCCAATCTGTATCATGTTAATCAAATAATTCAAACGAAGTTAGGCATATACTCAAATCTCAGGCAAAGCATTGTTTTTTGTATTACTTTCATGGTTCAATTTAATAAAAAAAGTATGAAAAAAATCTCACTGCTTACCATCAGCTGTATACTTCTTTTTATGGCAAATGCACAAGATAAGTTTGCCAAATTGCAAAAGGAAACAGTAAGTTTAATAGCCAATACAACGTATGGCAAAAATGATACTGTTGGTAAGTATTACAATATTCGAGGGTTTAAAATGTATTGTGAGGTTTATGGTAAAGGGCAACCTTTATTAATTATTCATGGCAATGGTGGTTCAATCAATAATTTTGTAAAACAAATTCCTTATTTCTCTACAAAATATCAAGTAATTATTGCCGACAATCGATCACAGGGGAAATCAATTGATAAAGGCGATTCACTAACTTATGAAATGATGGCAGATGATTATGCTGCATTGTTAACAGAATTAAAGGTTGATTCTGCATTGGTAATTGGTTGGAGCGATGGAGGAATCAATGGATTGCTATTGGCTATACGTCATCCTGAAAAAGTAAAAAAGTTAGCAATTACTGGAGCCAATTTAAGACCTGATACAACTGCTGTTTATCCTGAAGTGCTAAATATGGTTGCACCAAGTTTTAAAATGTTGAAAGCAAAAAAAGACTTAAATGAAGAACAAAAAGTAGAATTGAAATTGACTAAATTGTTGTTAGAACAACCGAATATTCCGGTAACAGATGTTCAAAAAATAAAGGTTCCTACATTGGTTATTGCAGGCGATCATGATGTAATTAAAGTGGAACATTCAGTAGAGATTTTTAAGCAATTGCCTCAAGGCTATTTATGGATATTGGCCAACTCTGGCCATTCAACACCCATTGTATATGCTGAAGAATTTAATAAAGTGGTCAATGATTTTTTCTCAACACCGTATCGTAAAATAAAAAATGCAGCTAGATTTTTTTAAATAATTATATGAAAGATTTTAAGAAATATTATATTATCACAGAAGAGCCAGAAATTGTTTATCAAGCATTAACCAATGCTGCTACAATTAAATTGTGGACTGGAGAAGAAGCTGAAATGAGTACAGAGCCTGGTTCTGAATTTTCTTTATGGGAAGGAAGTATTGTAGGAAAAAATATTGAATTTGAGCAAGGAAAAAAAATTGTTCAACAATGGTATTTTGATGGTCAAGAAGAAGCTTCAATTGTTACCATTAAGCTACATGCACATGAAGATGGAACGTCTGTAGAGTTGCGTCATGTAAATATTCCTGATGAAGCATTTGAGGATATGGTGGAAGGTTGGACAGATGCTTATTTTCGTTCTTTAAGTGAATTTTACGAATAATGAAAGTTGCATCTGTACAAGAAATTAAACAAGAACTCAATGAGTTGAACAAGCCAGAATTGTTGGCTTTGTGTTTGAGGTTAACTAAGTATAAAAAAGACAATAAAGAGCTACTTAATTTTTTATTATTCAATGCACATGATATTGATGCGTACATCAATACAGTAAATGAAGAACTACAAGCAATGTTTACTGATGTGAATAGCAGCCATGTATATTTTGCAAAAAAAACCTTGCGTAAAATTTTGCGATTTGCCAATAAACACATTCAATATGCAGGCAATAAACAAGTTGAAGTTGAAGTGTTGATGTGTTATTGTAATGAGTTTAAAAAACAAGGTACTTATGTATTTAAAAGTACTGCATTGGCTAATTTATATGCAGCACAATTAAAAAAAATTACAAAAGCAATAGAAGCATTACACGAAGATTTGCAGTTTGAATATTTGGGAAAGTTTGAAATGTTGAAATAGGTATTTTTTTATGTGGAAGTTGTGTAGATTTTTTATTTTTAAATTGTTTTTGTTATTCCCTTCTCTCCGAAATTATCCATTATAATCGCTACCCCTATTCTGTCTTTTGACCAACAGGATTTCTTAATAACGCAATGTTCCTACCTTAGCACAAAGCAATGAAGGAGATATTGCTAGAAAAAAACTAATAGAGCTGTGGTAGATAAAATTAGATTTGAAAATACTACTGGAAAAGTCTTGCAGGTTTGTATTGAACCTGTTCTTGAGTATATTGATTTAAATAATGGGAGGGTTCTTGAAATAGAACTTAAATTGTCTACCACTAAGTACAATGACGAGTTCAATTTTGTTTTAACACAAAATGGACTTATAGTATATGAGTGTAGGCAGTACGAGATGAAAATATTTATTGATAAAGAACTAAAGTATTCTAACCACAATTCGTTGTAGTTTTCTTCCAGGCAATGTGTCCTCTTCAACGTTAATTACAAAAAAATTTCTTAGCTTCTTCTCCTTATTGGCTTTGTATGTTAGCTATGGGAAGGTGCTTTAATGAATAACTCAATGTCCCTAACTTAGCACACAGCAGTGGAAGAAACATTGCTAGAAATTTTTTTATTTAATATATTGTATGACCACCAAGCTTATTTTAGTAATTGTATTTATTGTTTGTTTGGTTTTAATGGCTTACATGAAAACGAACAAAAGAAAGAAAGTAGTTTTTTTAGGCGATTCAATTACACAGTTGGGTTTACAAGCAAATGGCTACATTACACAAATACAAGCATTGATACA
>JAGOUF010000230.1 GCA_018061385.1 Chitinophagaceae bacterium
AATTCCGTAGTAAATTGTTTTTTGCACTCCTTCTTTTTGTACCCCATAACCCAATTTTGCAATGCCTTTTTCAATTTGTTCAATGGGCAAGGTTTCCTCTTTTTCAAAACTTACATCGCCGCCAATGAAGTTCACTTTCACATCTTGCAAACCTTGTTCTTTTAAATATTTATTGATTGATAGGGCACAGTTTGTACAACTCATGCCTGTTACTTTTAATTCAACTTTTTCCATAATACTCAATTCTTTTGCAAAGCTAATCATTATTGTTTGAGTGCACTTTTTTCGTAAATGTTATACCGTTAATTTTTTACGAATCCTGAAAATTATATTGCACTTAATTAAGCATGAAACTGTACAAAGAAGTAAATCCTGAAATAATTACTTTGTTTTTAATGTTGATGATCTGATAAGGCTTTGTACCATTTTTTTCGTTAATTGTTCCATCAACTTTAATCACATCTTTATCGTTGATTGGTACAATATTGTTTGTAGTTGTTATTGGTGTGTACACCACTTTAAATCCTTCATTACCTGGCAGTTCATACACTACTACAATATATTTTTCGGTTTCTGTAGTTGCCAAACACATTGCACCAATCATCATTCCTTGAATGGTTACTACTTTTTCGATGCCTGTTAAATTGTTGTAATTTTTTACGCAGTAAACAATATTATCGCTTTTAAAATAAATGCTACTATCTACAATTTCGATATAAATAATATTATTTAATTGAGCTCCATTGTAAGTAAAATTTTGTGGTTCGTTTACTAAATTTCCTTCTATATCTAATACAAACAATTTAGCAGTGGCTATGTTTGGTTGCTTTCTTTTTAAACCCACTACAAGTATTTTTTGATTTACGTCATCTACACACATTGTTCCAAAATTGTAGTCTTTAAAAACTGCATCGTGATAAACATTTTTAAATGTGTTGCTAGCTGGGTTGATAATTGAAACAGCCATTTCATCATCATAATTGGGTGGATTATTTCTACCTCTATCTCCTGCGGCAATAATCAATTGTGTTGATTTCATTTTTAAAATTTTCCCAACACTCAATACTCCAGGAATATTGTTACTACTATTTGCAGGATTTTGCAATTGATATTTTATTGTAGGATTGGCATTGGCATCTGTAGGTGCTGGACTGTTTAAATTTTTAAAAATATTCCATTCATTTTTGGAGTTGTATTCTTGAATTAAGCCATTGGAATAGCCACCAATTAAAACATTGGATTGGTTAAAATTTGCAATGCTTGTGTAAGCACTAATTGTTGGGTTTACACCCAAACTTTCAATTACATTATTCTCCATATTTACTGTTGCAGCACAAGCATATTTAACACCATGTACAAACAATTGGGTTGTATTTTTTGCTGAGTTTAAATAAGGTGTAATTGTACCAGTGGCTCGTTCAATTTTTTGAACGATGTTGTTTAAATCAATAGAACCTGTAATGTTATCCAACGAGTACTGTAAATAGTTTGTAGAAGCATTCCACATTGTTTTGGCTTCAGGATAATTGTAGATGAAACCTTTCCAAAAATTATCGACACGTTTATTCAAAATAGTAACTGGTGGAGGAATATTGTCCAACACTTTTCCATTGTACAACTTCCAATAATAGGCAGTATTGTGCAGCGATATTCTTGCATATACATAATTGCCAATATATGTTTCAATTTCAAAAGGTTTTGAAGCATCTAAAATTGCACCGTTGTAGTATAGTTGTATCTCTTTTTTTTGTTTAGTAATTTTATCAATGGCATACAATTTATAAGTTGCATCTTCTGCTCTTACATAAACATGTGTATCATCGGCACCAATATATTTAACTCTATATCTGCTTATATCAATAGGCAATGAATCATATAATATAAAGTTGCCGTTGTAATTATAGTTGAAGGAATAAGCACCTTGATTTTTGCCTTCAATTCTATTGATGATACCATAAAGACTATAATCTGTTCCAAAACTAAGTGTAGTTAAATTGGGAATATTGGTAAAATTATAAGGCACACCAACATCTGTAACAGTTCTTTTTTTATAATCAATTTTTATTAAATGTCCACCAGCTTGTGTTGCAATATAAATATTGCCATCAGCTGCAATTTGCCAATTAAATATTTCTCCAACCGTTTGATTTATAATGTTTCCAGCTTTATCTTTTATAGGAACTACTTGTGTAATTTTTGATTGCAGATCTACAAAAATTACTTTAAAAGCATTGACTGCAAGTGTATTGTTATTGGGATTTAGAGGACCTTTGTCAAATAAAATTATCGTATAATCTTTATTGTTGATTGATGATGGAACAATACAATCATTTAGAACCATAACGTTGCTTTGTACCAACGGTTTTCCTATATCTATTAACTGATTGGACTGAGCAAAACTTGTAAAAAAAATTGCTGAAAAAACAATAAGTAAACCAATATTTCTATTCATCTTCTAGCTTATTAAAACTGTATAATAACTATACCTTCAGTGCAGATATATAAAACAAACTTAGCTTTGCGGTTTATAATAAAAATACCCGATCTCCAATTCATGTCAGATTTTTTTTATACACTACCACATTTGCCCAAAGTAGCTGCTGCACTTTGGAAAATTCATCACAAAAAAAAAGTATGGGCATTTTATGCTCCTATGGGTGCTGGAAAAACCACATTGATACATGAATTGTGTGTTGAAGTTTTAAAAGTAAAGAGTGCTGTAAGTAGTCCTACTTTTTCAATTATCAATGAATATTTTAGTGAAGTTGCTGGAACAATTTTACACATGGATTGGTATAGATTAAAAGATGAAACTGAAGCCATTGACGCAGGTGTAGAAGATGCACTTTTAAGTGGCAACTTGTGTTTGGTTGAATGGCCAGAAAAAGCAACAACAATACTACCAACTGATACAGTGCATTTACACATTGAAATAATTGATGCACTTACAAGACGAATTTATGAACCCATTGAAATGGAAGAAGAATTTGAATAAGTACTCAATTTTTGAAATAGCTTTATAAACCCAAAACCATTAACTAACTTTAGTTTTCCAAAACAATAAATTCAATTTTTAGCATGGCTACTTCAAAACCTGTTATTTCTACCTCTTTTAGTTACGAAACTTTAGAAGAAACCCTAGATGTAAAACCACAAGGCACACAATTAGAAATTGGTATTCCAAAAGAAATTGCATTTCAAGAAAATAGAATTGCATTAACACCCGATGCAGTTGGAGTTTTGGTAAGCAATGGCCATAGTGTTGTTGTTGAACACAATGCTGGCGAAGGCAGTCATTATAAAGACAAAGATTATAGCGAAGCTGGAGCAAAAATTTTATACAGCCGTGCCGATGTTTTTAAAGCTCCAGTATTGGTAAAAAGTGCTCCTGTTGTAGAGGAAGATTTGCCCTTGTTACAGCTCAATCAAACCATTATTTCTCCCATTCATTATTCTGCTTTAAAAAGTGAGATCATTCAAAAAATGATGGAAAGAAAAATTACTGCTTTAAGTTTTGAAAATTTAAAAGACGATAGTGGCACTTATCCAATTGTTAGAAGCATGAGTGAAATTGCTGGTGGTGCATTAATGCTTATTGCTGGCCAATACTTAAGTAGTTTTAATAAAGGAAAAGGGGTTTTATTGGGAAGTATAAGTGGAATTCCCCCAACAAAAGTTGTAGTAGTTGGTGCTGGAATTGTTGGTGAAGTTGCAACAAGAAATGCACTTGCCTTGGGTGCTAGTGTAAAAGTATTTGACAACAATGTGTACAGATTAAAGCAGTTGCAAAACAACTTGGGTCAACGTGTATGGACGAGTGTTTTAGAACCTAAAATTTTAGCCAAACAATTAAAAACTTGTGAAGTGGCTATTGGTGCGTTAAGCAATGAATATGGTCGTGCACCAGTTGTTGTTACTGAGCAAATGGTTGCTGCAATGAGGCCAGGAAGTATTATTATTGATGTTGCCATAGATAGAGGTGGTTGCTTTGAAACCAGTGAATTAACCAGCCACGAAAATCCCACTTTTTTAAAACACGATGTAATACATTATTGTGTTCCCAATATTCCAAGTGGTTTTGCAAGAACTGCAAGCCAAGCCATTAGCAATGTGTTAATGCCTTTATTAATTCAAATAAGTGACGAAGGCGGAATAGATGAAATTGTTTGGCACAACTTAAATATGAGAGAAGGTATTTATTTGTTTAAAGGTGCGTTAACCGATTTTTATATTAGCCAAAAATTCGATTTAAAATTCACCGATTTAAGTTTATTGATAGCAAGTAGAAGATAAAATTACAAATCAATATCTGTAATTTGTTGTGGGGCAATTAAATGAATTGTTTGCAAGCCTGCTTGTATTGCACCTTCAATATTTTTTATAGTGTCATCTATAAAAAGTGTTTCACTTGCAATTAAATTTTGCTCTTTTAAAACGGCTGTATAGCTTGCTGCATAAGGTTTTCTTAACCCCAATATGTGAGAGTAGTAAGCTTTAATAAAATAATCATTAAAGTTTTTTTTGCCAATTACCCCTGCTACAATTTTACAAAATGCTTCGTAGTGTATTGCATTTGTATTAGAGTATAAATAAATATTGTACTTGTTTTTTATTTGCTCTAACCACATCAATCTTTCCATTGGCAAATCCAATAACATAGCATTCCAAGCTGTATAAATTTGTTCGTTGTTTAACTGAATATTGGTACTATTTCTTAATGTATTACAAAAGCTTTCTGGAGAAATTTTACCTACTTCTAAATCTTCAAATAAAGTAGATGCAGTATGCTGTGTATATAAATCAGCAAAGTTGGTTACACCCAATTG
>JAGOUF010000231.1:0-1467 GCA_018061385.1 Chitinophagaceae bacterium
TAATAATACCTACTTTAATGCTTAAACGTTCTATTACTTCTTGCAAACTAACAATACTTGAATATTCTTTTAATGTATACACTGCGTAGCCTACATTAATTAAATAGAACCCAACAAGCAGTAAATTATTTACACTATCTGCCAGTTCTTTATTGCCATGAAAAATATCGATTAAAAATATTTTCCCATTTTTAAATAATGTTTTGGCAACCCAAATTGTTAGGCTAATACTTAATAATAAATACATGCAGTAGGTGAGGATTACATAGTTCATAATGATTGTTTTTAATTATTAATAAATATTGTAATTTCAGTAAATATTGAAAAAAGTTCGTTTTAAAAAAGCCGATTTTCTAATTCGGCTTATTGTTAGTTCGTTTATTTTATCAGTTTCATAAAATTTGAAAAAAACCAATTTTCTTCCGCCTTAATAATTGTTTCTAGTGTTTTTTCTGCATGACCAGCAAATTTTTGAATATTGCCAACTGTTTCTGTAAATGCTTTTATATCTGCATTTCGTTTATCTCCTTCTATATCTGTAAGCTTACTTAATACAGCAACCATGGGATCTAGTTCCCTTTGTTTTCTTTGTTGCATAATACGCGTTGCTACTTTCCAAATATCTTTTTCGGCATTAAAATATTCTTTTCTATCGCCAGCAATTAATGTTTTTTGCACCAATTGCCAATCAATTAATTCTCTAACATTCATGTTAGCGTTACCTCTGCTAATGTTTAATTCTTCCATTATATCGTCGGTACTTAATGGGCTGCTTGCAACTAGCAACAGAGCATGTACTTGTGCCATAGTTCTATTTATACCCCATTGGCTTCCTAAAATACCCCATTGGTTTATAAATTCTGCTTTAGCTTCTATCAGTTTCATAACACAAAGTAAAGTGTATTTATTGAACTTTCAAAATTTATTGAAAATTTAATTATTTAATAAAAATGCTATAAAAAAAGCCATCAAGTAATTGATGGCTTTTTGTTTTACCAAACTGCATTTGGGTAAGATCTTTGCAAATACTGCATTTCGGCAAGTATAAAACCTAAATATTCTGTATGTGTGCCTTGCTTTCCACCTACTTGCACAAAAGCATTTTCAGGAATTGATAATTTGGCTTCTTGAAATACTTTAGTAACTTTTTCTTCCCAAATATTTTTTAGAGTTTGTAAATTAATTTGTTGTAAAGTTTCATAATCTGCTGGTTCAAACATTTCGCCAGTATATTGCCAAAGCTCTTCAACTGCCTCTTGCATTTTATGATGACTTTCTGTTGTTCCATCGCCTAAGCGAATTAACCATTCTTTACTCCAGCGAATATGGTAAGTAGTTTCTTTAATACTTTTTGTTGCAATAGCAGCCAATTGTGCATCGCTGCTATTTTGTAAAACTGAAAAAAGTTCAAACTGAAATTGGCTAAATAAATACTGACGCAATACTGTTGTTGCCCAATTGCCTTTT
>JAGOUF010000231.1:1567-4822 GCA_018061385.1 Chitinophagaceae bacterium
TTTAATACTTTTTGTTGCAATAGCAGCCAATTGTGCATCGCTGCTATTTTGTAAAACTGAAAAAAGTTCAAACTGAAATTGGCTAAATAAATACTGACGCAATACTGTTGTTGCCCAATTGCCTTTTAGTAGTTCTACCAATAACAAATTTTTAAACTCACGTTCATTGCGTAAATAAGCCAATGAATCTTCAGTGGCCTCCCTATATTCCTCCAAAGGAGGGACTTTAGCATCTTTATTTATTAATGTTGCTGCGTATTGATATAATATTCTTGCTTGTCCTAATAAATCCAATGAAATATTGGTAATGGCAATATCCTGTTCTAATATTGGTCCATGCCCACACCACTCACTATTTCTTTGTGAAAGTATAAGTGTTGTATCAGCCAAGTGAAGTGTATAGTTTATTAGGGATTGGGGATTAGGGATTGGGGATTCGGAATTGGGTATTGAGGATTGGGTATTATTATTCATGTTTATTTTATTGCTTTAGATTTATCTAAAAAATTTTATATCCGCAGTAATTGATCTTGATGAACGAATAATTTGGTTAGTTAGTTGATACTTTTCACTTGGAGAAAAATATTCAGTTATTTACTATTCAACACTCACGTTTCACTACTTTCTATCTTTAACCACACCTCCCTCCATTGGAGGGGAATTTAGCCATTCACTACAATTACATATGTCCCACTTCATCGGGTAAATTATAAAATGTTGGATGACGATAAATTTTATCAACTGCAGGTTCGTATAATTCACCAGCTTCATCAGGATTGCTTGCAGTTATGTATTTACTTTCTACCACCCAAATGCTTACACCTTCCATTCTACGGGTGTACACATCTCTTGCATTTTCAATTGCCATTGCTGCATCTGTAGCATGTAAGCTACCTACATGTTTATGATCTAGGCCTTGTTTGCTTCTTATAAAAACTTCCCATAAAGGCCATGCTTGTTCAGCTGAATTTGGCGTAGCATTTCCACCTTCTTGAATTTCGCCATAGTCGCCGTAGTAGTATTTAGTTATTAAGTTGTTCATGGTTGATAATTTATTTATAGTTGAAGTGTGCGACGCCACTAAAGCCCAATAGTTTTTCTACAGTTTGTTAAATTAAAAATTTACGCAGCTTCTAAAGCCCCATTAGGGGTTTGGGGTTTCTTTTTTTTGGCATAAGCCAAAGCTGCTTCACGAACCCAAGCACCTTCGTCATGTGCTTTTATACGAGCATTTAAACGTTGCTTATTACATGGGCCATTGCCTTTTACAACATTCCAAAACTCTGTCCAATTAATTGGTCCAAAATCGTAATGTTTTCTTTCTTCATTCCATTTTAGTTGATCATCGGGTAGCGTCATGCCTAACACTTTTACTTGTTCGGCTATCATATCTATAAAATTTTGGCGTAACTCATCGTTGCTTTTACGTTTAATTTTCCATTTCATACTTAAATCGCTGTTGGTACTTTCGCTATCTGTTGGGCCAAACATCATTAAACTAGGCCACCACCAACGATTTATGGCATCTTGACACATGGCTTTTTGCTCTGCTGTTCCTTTACTTAATACCAACAACGTTTCAAAACCTTGACGCTGGTGAAAACTTTCTTCTTTACAAATACGAACCATTGCTCTTGCATAAGGGCCATAAGAAGTTCTACAAAGCATTACTTGATTTAAGATTGCAGCACCATCAACCAACCAACCAACTGCACCCATATCGGCCCAAGTGAGTGTTGGATAATTGAAAATAGATGAATATTTTGCTTTGCCAGTAAGTAACTGTTGTAACATTTCGTCTCTATCAATTCCTAAAGTTTCGGCAGCACTATATAAGTATAAACCATGTCCAGCTTCATCTTGCACCTTTGCTAATAAAATAGCTTTACGTTTTAAAGAGGGAGCTCTACTAATCCAATTTCCCTCTGGCAACATACCTACAACTTCACTGTGTGCATGTTGGCTAATTTGACGAATATTGGTTTTTCTATATGCATCGGGCATCCAATCTTTTGGTTCAATTTTAGTTTCTTGATCAATTTTCTGCTGAAAAATTTCTTCTAGGTTTTTCAACTCCATAATGATTTCTTTTTTATGTCTCAAAAATAAGTATTTCAACCCTATAAACTAACAATTGTTAGGGCTTTTACTCTGCAATAGTTTTATTAATTAAACCTAAAAAAATGAAGTATAAAAAAACCTTGTAGCAATACAAGGTTTTCAGTTATTTAAAATATTCTTTTATCTCCAACCATCACCATCCAACATATTTCCAATACCGCCTAAAATACTACCTTCTTCTTTTCTGTTGTAGGTTCCATAAGCCAAAATTCTGCCTGCTAAACGACTTACAGGTAAACTTTGAATCCACACTTTTCCTGGGCCTCTTAACGAGGCAAAAAATAAACCTTCACCACCAAAAATGGTATTTTTAATTCCGCCTACAAATTGTATATCATAATCAACACCAGCAGTAAAACCAACAATACAACCTGTATCAATTTTTAGTACTTCGCCAGCTTGTAAAATCTTTTCTTGTACATGGCCACCTGCATGCATAAAAGCCATGCCATCTCCTTCCAATTTTTGCATAATAAATCCTTCACCACCAAATAATCCTGTTCCTAATTTTCGTTGAAATTCTATTCCAATACTCACCCCTTTAGCTGCACATAAAAAAGCATCTTTTTGACAAATAATTTTGCCCCCTAAATGAAACAAATCGAGTGGAATTATTTTTCCTGGATAGGGCGAAGCAAAACTTACTTGCTTTTTTCCATGACCAATATTGGTGAAGGCAGTCATAAATAAATTTTCACCAGTAAGCAATCTTTTTCCTGCACTAAATAATTTGCCCAATATGCCAGATTGTTGGGCACTTCCATCGCCAAATAAGGTTTGCATTTGAATGCCATCGTCCATCATCATAAATGCACCTGGCTCGGCAACTGCAGTTTCGTTGGGATCTAATTCAACTTCTACATACTGCATTTCTTCGCCAAAAATTGTATAATCTATGTCGTGATTGCTTCTCATAATTTCAAAATTTTATGTAAGATATGTAGTGTTCTTGAATTAAATATTACAAAATAAGTTTTAAAAAAATAATGTTTCGTGAAGACACGAACTAAGGCATAGATGCAATATTGTTAAAAAAGGAAAGGTTTGTGGGGACACAAAACAGGGCATAGAACACGAACCAAAGCATAAAATATTAAGCCCTAAACCTTATAGGGTTAGAAAAAAAAGTCCGTT
>JAGOUF010000232.1 GCA_018061385.1 Chitinophagaceae bacterium
GGAAAATTGTACTTGAAAAATATTTTGGAACTTTTACGGTAGATAGCAATTGGTATTGGGCTTCTGCAGGTAAAACCATTACTGGTATGTTGGTTGGCATTGCACAACAAGAAGGGTTGCTAAATATTAACAACAAAACATCGCAATATTTAGGCACAGGTTGGACAAGCTTGCCAATTGCAAAAGAAAATTTAATTACAGTAAAACATCAATTAACCATGACAACAGGGTTAGATGATGGGGTTGTAGACAATGATTGTACACTTGCGTCGTGCATGCAATATAAAAATGACGCTGGTACACGTTGGGCTTACCACAATGCACCTTATACTATTTTAGATAAAGTTGTAGAAAACGCCACATCGCTAAACTACAATGTATATTTTCAACAGAAAATAAGAAATAAAATTGGCATGAATGGAGTTTGGCTTCCATCTGGCTACAACAACGTGTATTATAGCACAGCAAGAAGTATGGCACGCTTTGGTTTGCTATTATTAAATAAAGGAAAGTGGGATACAACAGCAATTGTAAAAAATGCTGATTATTTTTCAGCACAAACCAACACATCCAATACCTATAATTTATCTTATGGATATTTAACTTGGTTAAATGGAAAATCTAGCTATATGTTACCTACTACACAAAATGTATTTAGTGGAATGTTGGTACCAAATGCACCAATAGATATGTTTGCAGCATTGGGAAAAAACGATCAAAAAGTATATGTAATACCTTCTAAAAATTTAGTAGTAATACGTATGGGAGAATCTGCAGGAAATTTACAATTAGCATTATCAAGTTTCGATAATGAATTATGGGGTAAATTGAAAACTATATTACCTTAAAAGATATTTTAAAATAAAAAAACAACATGGAATTTGCAACAATTACAATACAAGCTCTGATAAATGCAGATATAAAAAAAGTTTGGAATTACTGGACTAACCCACAACATATTATCAACTGGAATTTTGCTTCCAACGATTGGCAATGTCCTAAAGCTGAAAATGATGTACAAGTTGGTGGTAAATATGCAGCAAGAATGGAAGCCAAAGACGGCAGTTTTGGATTTGATTTTACAGCCATTTATAACCAAGTAATTCATTTAGAAACACTAATCTATACAATGGAAGATGGTAGACAAGCCACTACCACTTTCAATAATCAACAAGGCAAAACAATTGTTACAACAACTTTTGATGCAGAAACCGAAAACCCAATTGAAATGCAACAAGCAGGTTGGCAATCCATTCTAAATAACTTTAAAAAGTACACAGAAGAAAATTAGAATATTATGTGTAATTGTTGGTAAAACTCAATCTAGTCTTAGTTTTTCAACATACCGTTTCCTCAAATTTTTTTTATGTAGGTTTGTTACAAACAGAAAAGAATGAGTTTAGAAACCATTATCGATTTTTTAGAACCTATAAATATTGATGAACTATCGAACGATGAAGGCTATAAAGACACACAGCTTGGCCGTCATATAGAATATTTTGGAGAAGAATTACCACCAATTGATGATGCAGATATGGTAATTATTGGTTGTGGCGAAACAAGAGGCATGGGTGCAAATTACAATCATACACTTTCGCCAAATGCAATAAGGGCCGAGTATTACAGCTTATATCATTGGCATAAAGAAGTAAATGTTGTTGATTTTGGCAACATAAAAGTTGGTGCAACTTTACAAGATACTTATGCAGCACTAAAAGCGGTTGTTAGCGAATTAATTGAAAGAAAAAAGAAAGTTGTAATTATTGGTGGTAGCCACGATTTAACCTTAGCTCAATATGGTGCTTATGGCAGTTTAGGAAAAATTATTGAAGCCGCAGTTGTGGATGCAAGAATTGATTTAAACATTGATAGCGTTTTAGCCAACGATAATTTTTTAATGGAAATGCTTTGTGGTAGCCCTAATTACATTAAGCATTATAGCCACATAGGTTTTCAAAGTTATATGGTGCACCCACACATGTTAGAAACCATTGATAAATTACGTTTCGATTGTTTTCGGGTTGGAAAAGTAAAAGAAAATGTAGAAGAAATGGAACCCGTTTTACGCAATGCCAATATGCTAAGTTTTGATATTGCTGCTATACAAAATGCTCATGCTCCTTCTAATAAATTAACTCCTAATGGCTTTACAGGAGAAGAAGCTTGTACCTTAATGCAATATGCAGGATTAAGTACAAATATTAGTAGTATTGGTATTTATGGTTATTTACCTAAGGACGACGTAAATCAGCTTACTGCAAAACAAGCTAGCCACATGATGTGGTATATTATGGATGGAATTTTTAAAAGCAAACATGAAGCTGAAATTGACAATACCAATGAATTCAATGAATTTCATTTGGCTTTTGCCGATGTGCAAACTTCTTTTTTACAAAGTAAACGTACTGGTAGATGGTGGATGCAATTGCCAGAAGGAAAATACATAGCTTGTAGCCAAAGCGATTATATTATTGCTGCAAGCAACGATATTCCAGAACGTTGGATGAGAGCTGTTGAAAGAAGTTAACCCAGCATGTATTCAAATAGAATCAATAAATTTAATTTTAAATTGAGTTTTAATTTATTTAAACAACTAAAACATGAACCATCGTTTGCTTCAAAAAAACAGCTCAATTATTTGTTTTAGTGTATTGTTTATTTTGTTACTTACTTCTTGTAAAGTTGCTCAACAAACCCAAGTAAATCAATCTACAAAACCAGCTTTTTTAGATAGTGCAATTTTTGTTCCAGCCCATGTTGGCATAGCAGTGTATGAGCCAGCAACCAATACATATCTGTACAATTATCAAGCAGAAAAATATTTCATTCCAGCTAGCAATACCAAAATTTTCACTTGCTATGCAGCCATGAAGCACTTGGGTGACAGCTTAGTTGGGTTGTTGTACAATGAAGACGATGGAGAATACACCGTACAATTTACTGGCGATCCAACATTATTACATTCAGATTTTAAACTGCATCCCGTAATGCAATTTTTTCAAAAAAATAAAAATGTAACTGTTGTAAAATCCAATTGGAAAGATGAACGCTGGGGAAACGGTTGGGCTTGGAACGATTTTGATGCAGATTATATGGCCGAACGTTCTGCTTCTCCTATTTATGGCAATGTTGTAAACTTTTCAAAAAAAGGAAATCAAATACATGTATTTCCAAAGCTGTTTAAAGATTCGTTAACCCTTTATGGAAATGTACAAACAGGAAATTTTTCAATTGATAGAAGTTTTAACAACAACAATTTTTTGTTGAAAAATGGCAAAAGAAAATTTAGCAATACAGAAATTCCATTTGTTACTTCTGAAGCATTGTCTGTTGCATTATTGGAAGACACACTACTAAACACTATTAATTATTTAGATGTAGAAACTGTAAGCCAAGCCAACTGGAAAAAATGTTATTCGCAGCCAACCGATTCTATGTTAAAACCAATGATGCATAGAAGCGATAATTTTTATGCAGAACAAAGTTTATTAATGGTGGGACAAGCACTATCTGGAGAATTGAATGATGCAAAAACAATTGACAGTTTAATGAAAACTGATTTTGCAAATATGCCCAATAAACCACGTTGGGTAGATGGTAGCGGCTTAAGTAGATACAATTTAATAACTCCAATGGATTTTGTTTGGGTGTTGAATAAAATGAAACAAGAAATTAATTGGAACAGAATAACCACCATTTTTCCTACAGGAAATACTGGTACATTGAATGGATATTATAAAAATTATGCAGGAAAGATTTATGCAAAAACTGGCACATTAAGCAATCATGTTGCATTGAGTGGCTTTATAAAAACCAATAGTGGCAAAGAACTTATTTTTTCTGTACTAGTAAATAGTCACCAAACTGCTGCAAGTAATATTAGAAGAGCCGTAGAAGCTTTTTTAACTGATATAATAGAAAAAAATTAAGACCTTTTAATCTTCTTTGCTTTTCGAAGCTTGTAGCTTCGCAAAGTATATTCTATCGCCTTTGGCGATAATGCTAAACATTTCTATTTTAAAAAATTGAGGCAAAAGATCTTCTAATTTTCTCCATCTCTACAACAACAAAAACAAAAATTGATTTTAGTTGCCCAACAAAAATTATCTTAGCGACCTACAATTTATTGCCATGTATTTCTATAGAAATAATTTAACCAATCAAGAGTTACTTTCTACTTATAAAGCCCTTCTATTGCCAAGAATGATAGAAGAAAAAATGTTGGTACTCTTACGTCAGGGTAAAATTAGTAAATGGTTTAGTGGCATTGGTCAAGAGGCTATAAGTGTTGGTACAACATTGGCTTTAGATAAAGACGAATGGGTAATGCCTTTACACAGAAATTTGGGCGTTTTCACTACAAGACAAATGCCATTGGCTAAATTATTCATGCAATGGCAAGGCAATAAAGAGGGATACAGCAAAGGCAGAGAAAGAAGTTTTCATTTTGGAACAAAAGAGCATCATATCTGTGGTATGATTTCTCATTTAGGGCCACAGTTGGCCATTGCCAATGGCGTTGCATTGGCTCATAAATTGAAGAATGAAAAAAAAGTAGCAGTTGCTTTTACAGGTGATGGTGGCACAAGTGAAGGCGATTTTCATGAAGCATTAAATGTTGCAGCCGTTTGGAATTTACCAGTAATTTTTATTATTGAAAACAATGGTTATGGCTTAAGTACACCCACCAACGAGCAATACAAATGCGAAAGCTTGGTAAGTAAAGCAAAAGGTTACGGCATTGAAGGGGTGCAAATAGATGGCAACAATATTTTAACTGTTTACGATACCATTAAAGGCATTCGGGAGTAT
>JAGOUF010000233.1 GCA_018061385.1 Chitinophagaceae bacterium
TATCTTGTGATGATGCAGTTTGCCAGTTTTGTAATGTAGTTCTGTTACTAGTAAAGAATCCTATATGATTTGTTGAAGCAGGATTGATGTAATAGTCGTTGTTATCGCTGAACAATGTTGTAGTGCTAACATAAATACAATGTTTAGTACCATTTCCATTGCGATTGATATTTATAATATTGTTATAAAATAACAAACCACCTGCTGTTCCTGTTTGATAAAAACCTCTAGTTGCTTGGGTTGTTGTAGCTGTTGGATTTTCTAAAGCTATTGTATTGTGGAAATACCAAATATTGTTTGAACTAGTATTGAAAATTCCATACTGAATACCATTACCATTGTTTGCAGCAATCACATTGTTTTGAATGATATTGTCCTCTCCAGTTAATGCACTAGTGCTATTAAAATTTATACCATAAAATGGAGAAGTACTGGTAGGAATACCACCAAATGGATTGATGATTTTATTCTTCTCAATTAAATTATTGGTACTTAGGGTTGTATAGTAAATACCATTGAATTCACCTACTGAAGTTCTTGTTGGTCGGCTTATTGTATTTTTTGAAATTAACGTTTTGTAACTAGCAGCAACATAAATACCATAAAAGTAAAAATCGCTAATTGTGTTACCAACGATTTCGTTAGATCCATTTGCACCAGCTACTGTTGCAGCCAATGTAATACCATAATAACCACCATTAATGGTATTGTTTTGTATTTTGTTGTAATCACACAAAGTAGTTCCTGTACCAATTGCAGTTGCATCTGCACCACTTATAACAATACCTGCATAATTGGTACTTGTAGATGTTGTTGAAGTATTAATGGTACATTTTCTAATAATATTGCTATCAGCATTGTTGGTTAAATGAAAACCAAAACCTTGTGTACCTGCACTTGCGTCAACCACTAAACTATCAAAAATAAAGTGTGATGTATTTTTTAATTTAATAACTGCTTTTTCATTTGCATTGGCTGATGTAAATGATATTGTATTTCCATTTCCTTTAAAAGTAATGGTATTAACAATATTTGTATTTGCAACAGCACCATTAATAATTAACTGCTCATTGTATGGTCCACTTCCAGTTACAACATCAAAAATTACTGGTCCACCAATACCGCATGATAAAGCTGTGTATGCTGCATTAAAACTAATAAAGTTTGAAGCCGCACCCGCACCTGGCCATGTTGTTGGTAAATTTTTATTAATTGTATATGTTCCATTAGGAATTGGTGGACTTGTAACAGTTACTTCAGATGAATTTGAAGTGCCTCCACCTGGTAATGTACAAGTAACTTTTAAACGATAACGACTTGTAAGTACCTGTGTTGTAGTAACAGAAAAAGTTGTAGCACCTGCAATATCATTCCAAGTAGTACCGCCATCTGTAGACGCTTGCCATTGGTAAGTTAAACCTGGGCCAACATCTACCCCACTTGCATTTAATGTAATTGATTGACCAGCACAAACGTTTAATGGAGCAGCAGTTGCTGTTCCACCAATTGGTGTACCACTACAATCGGCCCAAGTACTTAAAATAATATTGTCTATACCAATATCAGTTGTTCCAAAATCACTTACCCCTTTAAAACGAATAACCGTTGTTGCTGATAATGTTGAGAAGAATATAGTTTTTGTTCTCCAACTTGCTGCCAATCCTGCACTATCTAATCTTGCGAAAGTTGTACCACCATCTGTAGATATTAGAATAGATAAACTATCGGTGCCACTGGTATTAATATAATCAAACTTTAATCTTTTATTTAATGAAGCTGTATTGGCATTGATGAATACATCTAAATTTCCCGAACTTCCTGCAGTTGCATTATTAGAATGAAAACGTGCCGAAAAATTACCATCAGATGCAGCAGGCGAATAAGCACCATTAGTAGATGTCCAAGCTGCACTTGTTCCGTCATCATTTCTTCTCCAAGAATTGTTGCTAGTTGCTGGACTATTTGTCCAAAACGCATTGGGAACATCTCTACTTCCACAACTATTGCTCCAAGTGTTTTCAAAACTTTCTACAATTGGTAACGTAGCATAAGTTGGCCCAGTAACTGAGTTTACTTGTATTGAAGTAGAATTTGCATTTGCACCACCAGCTGTACAGGTAATTACACAACGATAGTATCTTATTGCTTGTGTTTGTGTGGTTGTATAGCTTTGTGAGGTTGCACCAGTTATGTTTGTCCAAGTTAGATTATCAGGAGATGATTGCCATTGGTATGATAATCCAGATGCAAGTACTGAACCGGATAAACCCAGGGTAAACGGTATACCTGCACATCCTAAAGATGTGGAGGTTGAAGTTGATGCCCCAGCTGTTGGTGTACCAGCACATGGAGTAGGCGGTATTACTATGATAGTATAATCTTCTGCCTGACCAAAGCCACTTGCATTACAGGCAAGAGGGTAAGCATTAAACCTTTTAGATACCCTCATTCTTAAATTTCCGGGAGTGGCCGTTAAAGGAATAGTAATGGTTGATATAGCTTTTTTACCATCTGCACCCGTAGAATTGACTATTGTACCAATATCAAAAGATTCTCCTGCATCAGTGAAACTTCCATTATTATTCCAATCAATAAACACTCTTACATACGTAGTAAAATTTCCATCTGTATTTCCTTCAACTTCAATAGGATAGGATAAGCCCATAATACCTGAAGCATTAATTGAAGTAAAATTCTCATGTGCAGGAGTACCATTCAATAATATAGAAGTACTGTTATTAATCCCTGCAAATAATACTTTTGAAATCGGCTCTACGTTACTAGGAAAAGTTTCAGCACAATATGGAGCAGGAAACTGAGCTTTTACCAATAAAGAAAAAGTTGAAAAAACAATTAGTAATAGTAATTTGGTTACATAAGCAATGTAGCAATGTCTCATAATACTGTAATTATATAAATGGATGGTTATGGTTTTCTTAAGAAGATAGGTAGGTTTTTGATCATAAATAATGGATTTACCATGAACTTAACGTTATGATAGAGTTGCTAAAATAGCCATGTTTCTCTTATAACTCAAATTTTGAGGCAAGAATGTTAATCATTTGTAAATAAATGATTGAATTTTGCTTTTTTCAGTTGTTAATAATATGAAGATTCAAAAATATCTCATAGGGCTGCATGAACAGCCCTATGAGATACAATTTATTGTTTAATAAATTTAGTAACTCCAGTTTCGCAACCATTGCTACAAATTATTTTTACAAAATAAGTTCCTTGAGCCAATGTTGTAACATTTAAATCAATCAAATTGCTTCCACTTTTTAAAGTAGTTGTTTTTTGTTGAATTGTTTTACCTGTTAAATCGGTTAACAACAATGTTACTTTTTCAGCAGTTGGAGATTCTATTGAAACTTTAATTTCGTTTTTAGCTGGATTAGGATATAAACTGGTAATTGTAATGTTTTTTACTTTATCTCCTTTTAACAACACAATTGGTGAATAAGCATAATTACCATCTTTATCTATTTGTTTTAAACGATAGTAATTATTGCTTAACATTACTTTCTCATCTAAATAGCTATACAATAAATTGTTGTTGCTATTGCCATTTGTTGCTTTTGAAGGAATATAAGTTAAACTACTAAAATTAACCCCATCGGCACTTCTTTCTAAACTAAACCCAGCATTGTTAACCTCTGTTGTAGTTATCCAGTTTAATTTATGTTTATTTCCTTCTTTAATTCCTGTAAAGCTCGTTAAACTTACTGGCAATGCACCACAGCCAGGTGTATTGTCAACTGTTGCAGTAACAGCAACTCTTGCACTTTCGCAACCAGTTTCTACTTCCCAATCGTAGAAATAATAATACAAATCATTTCTTGGAGTATTAGTAGGACCAGCAGAAAGTGTACTTGTGTTAATTGATAATAACCCAGGTACTACATACGGATAGCCATAGTTTCCACTTGGAGCACTTGCAGAAGGTTCAAAAGCTAAACCAGTTATTGAAGCACTTCTTGCACTGTGCCTTAATTTTAAATTGGTGCCTGGCTGTATTAAGAAATTTAAGACAACTCTTTCGCCAACAGTTGACGCAATAGGGTTGCCATTTACATTTACAGTTGCAGTATGCAATACAGTATTTGAAGCATCAATTACATCAATAGTAACTGTACCTGTAGAACCTGCAGCACCAACAGCATGCACCACTACCGATTTAAGTTTAAATTCACTTAATGCATCAAAAACTAGCCCAAAATTGGTTGTTCCAACTCCAGAAGTAGCTGTAGATAATTTATCAGTTAAACCTGTATAAGCATTTGTGCCACCAGAAGAACTTGCTACATAATAAGTAGTTGTATTGCTAATGCTTGGTGTTACAAAAGTATCTCCTGTAGCTAAAGCAACTCCACCTGTAGCATTTTCGTACCATTTAAGTACATTGTCTGTTGCACTTGTTGCACTCAAGGTTACAGTTCCAGTTCCACAACGGGATGAATCAGTTGTGGAAATTACAGTTGGGTTATTCAACTTAATCACTCTTACAGAATCTGAACATACTGTACCTGCTCCATTTTTAATTAAAGCTTTAAAGTATGTGGTTGCAGTAATTGTTGGTGTTGTATAAGTTGAAGATGTAGCACCAGGAATATCGGTAAAACCAATATTGTTTGTAGAACTTTGCCACTGTAAACCAGTAGTTGAATATCCAGTTAATGGATTTAAACTCAAAGTTGTAATTCCACCAACCACACAAAATTCTTTTTCAGTTGCTTCAATTGAAGTTACTACTGGTTGAACGTTGATTG
>JAGOUF010000234.1 GCA_018061385.1 Chitinophagaceae bacterium
TTCTTGTAAAACTGTTGCTAATCGTTGAGGGTTGTATTTTGCACCACTAATCATTGTAGATTCTTTACTTGCCAATAAGCTCAATCTAAATGCCAATGAATCTTTATTTTGAGCTTTTGCTATTTCGTCTATAAAACTTTCAATTACAAAATTGTTGTAGGTAAAATGCACAGCCCTCCACCAGCCTTCGGCCAATGGAGATTCAGTTCTATGCACTGCACCTCTTAATATTGGAATATTATAGTACATGTCGTTATCGGCTCCTCCACCCAATTCTCCTTGTAAGTTATTAGGGTTTCCTTTTTTACCTTGAGAATCCATAACTGGTGCAATGGCAATTCTGTGTTCCCAATTGGTAGGCATTCCACTGGTATTTATTTCACTGTGTAAACTATGTACTGACGCAGGTCTGAATACTCCAAATTTCATATCCTCTGCACGACTAAATAATAATTGCACAGGTTTGCCATTTGCATGAGAAGCCAATTGCATGGCTTCTCCACCATAATCAGCAGATAGTTTTCTACCAAATCCACCACCCATGGGTTGTAAATTGATAAATACATCTGTATTTTTTACACCAAAAAATTTACTACAAACACTACTTAAACTTCCAGGGCTTTGAAAGCCACCCCAAATTTCAAATTTGTCATTTTTAAATTGTGCAATACAATTTACAGGCTCCATTGTTGCATGTGCTAAAAATGGTAACTCATATTCGGCGGAAATTAATTTTGTAGTTGAAGTTGATGGTATTAATTCGGCAGGTTTTCCACTTGCGTCAACTACTAAATTGGCTTTAGTTTTTAAAGCTTTTTTTAAAGATGTTGAATACTGTTTGCTAGTTGTTGTTGCATGTTTGCCTAAATCCCAGTTTACTTTTAATTGCTGTGCTGCTTTCATTGCACTCCAACGATTCGTGGCTATTATACCAACACCATTTCTGTTATTCACACCCATTTCTTTCATCTCAACCAACTTAACAATACCTTCTATTTTTTTAATGCTAGATTCATCCCAATTTTTTACTTTACCCTCTAATACTGGACATCTTACTACAGCCCCATAAAGCATTTCTGGTAACTTAATGTCAATACCATAAGTGTATTTACCAGTTACAATATTTTTAATGTTGGTTTTCTTTTGGCCAGGTTTGCCAATAATTTTAAAATCTTTATAATTTTTTAATGCAGGGGTTTTAGGCACATCTAATTTGGCAGCTTTTGTATATAACTCTGCATAAGAAAGTTCTTTGCCACTTACGGTATCGGTTACTTTACTTCTTTCAGCTTTGCATTGGCTTGATGGAACTCCCCACTCATTTGAAGCAGCTGTAATCAACATTTCTCTAGCAGTAGCACCAGCTTTTCTTAAAGCATCGTATTGCGTCATTACACTTGTACTTCCACCTGTTCCATATCGGCCACCTTTGGTTGCATCAAAAGGCAATGGTTCAACAATTATATCGTTAATATTGGCTTCCAATTCTTCTGCTACAATCATTGGAAAACTAGTTTGTACACCTTGTCCACTTTCTTGCTTTAATACATAAATGTAAATTTTACCATCGTCGCATATTTTTATTAATGGTGATGGTTGAAAACATAAATGTTCAGTTGTATTTGCTATGCCTTTTATGGGTAACATTTGTGCCAATAACCAACCCCCAGACATTAGAGAAGATATTTTTAAAAAATTTCTACGTTGCATATAAATTGTTTAACGAGGATGATTGTTTAAACTGATTTTGCAGCAAGCTGTACAGCTTTTTTTATTCTATAATAAGTACCACATCTGCAAACAACTTGACTCATAACATCATCAATTTCTTCTTCAGTTGGATTGGGAGATTGTTTTAATAAATCAGCTGCAGCCATAATTTGACCACATTGGCAATAACCACATTGTGGTACATTTAATTCAATCCAAGCTTTTTGTACAGGATGATTTCCATCTTCGCTTAAACCTTCTATTGTTGTAATTTTTTTTCCTACACAAGCAGTTATAGGCAGCATACAACTTTTTTGAGCCGTATCATCTATATGTACTGTACATGCTCCACAAGTGCCCACACCACAGCCATATTTAGTGCCAGTTAAATTCAATTCATCTCTTAAAACCCATAACAATGGAATGTCGTTTGGTACATTCACTTTAATTGTTTTGTTGTTAACGCTTAAATTAAATTCAGGCATACATGAAAATTTGTAAGTATAAATTAATGACGCAAATGCTTATTTATTCTCCCTAGGTTTGGCAGGAATTCCTACTAATAAAACATCGTTGGTTTCACAGTTGTTTAATACACATGCTAATGCACCAATGGTTATGTTGTTGGCTAATTTTATTGGACCAATAATAACCGCATTTGCACCCAATGAGCAGTTGTTGCCAATCATTAAATCTCCATAATCGCATCCTGCTTTTGCACCAATCACATTTCCTCCAGTAAGGGTTAGACCTTCTCCAATTAAAGATCTTCCAGAAATTACAATACCCATTGAAGGATGTAACACAATTAATCCTTTTCCAATAACAGCTTTATAATTAATATCTATGTTAGAATAAGCATTCCATAAATTAAAAAATGGAAGTAAAATAATTCGAATGTATTTGTATGATTTGCCCAACAATAAAAAGAGGCCTCTGTCTAATCTATAAGAAAAAATTCCCCAAAAAACTCTGCTTAACCAAATGTATAGGATTCTACTTTTTTGTTTACCAAGCATTCTTCTTAAGTCTACTAAAAAAAAGCTCATTTGTTGTCTCATGCTTGTATACTTAAATGTTGGTTTTTATTGGCTGCATTCTCAAACTGAAAAGTAGTTAAATGCAATAGCATTATCAAATAAAACAAAATACATACTGAATCATTGTAGTTGGTGTGCACTTATTTAACAGCTTCTCTTTTATAAAAAACAAAACCATTTTTTTCGTACAATTTCTTTAAACCAGTTATTGTATCTAAGTTTTCTTTGTCTTGAATTTTTGAAGAGATGTATGCAGGTTTATCTATTGACCCTCTAATCATCCATTCAGCAGTTTTTGTACTATCATTTTTAAATGGAGGCTTGTTGGTATAAAAATAATGAGCATAACTTTTGTAGCCCCAAGTTTCTACATAGCAATCTTCACCTTGTCTTGCTTTAAAAAATTCTATATTGGCTCGTTGAGAAATGGCTTCAATTTTTGGTGTAAGAATTACTGTAGTTAAAAAGCAACAAATGGTTAAGCTACCAAATAACACACTAATTTTTTGAACATTGTTCTTACCAACAAAATAAAATATTACACCAGTTAATAAAATTAACCCACCAATACTATCTATAAAATTCCAATTCACATTGGCTTCTAAATTGCCTTTTGCAAATACATCATCAACTTTATTGATCCATTTATCTTTTAACATTAATACAAATGGAATTGCCGTTAACAGTATACCTAAAAGTATGCCTACAAAACCCAATAAAATATTTAACCCAATGTGCAATTTAAATACTCTTCTTTCACCAATTTCGTACACACAAATTGCAGCTAAAAATGTAAGTGGGAACCAACATAAAGATGAATAATGTACGATTTTAGTTTTTACAATAGAGAACAATAATAAGGTTACCCAAAATAAAACAACCATCCAAAGTTTAAATATTTTTTGTTGTGCATTGCCAGTTTGTACAAACATACCTTTCATAAAGAATATTGACGCAGGAAAACATCCCAGCAACAATACCCACCAATGATAAAAAAATGGTTCGCCATGGTCTGCGTCACTTGTACTAAAAATTGCAATTTGCCTTTGTGTAAATTCTACCAAAAATGTTGGACCGTTTTTAATAAAATCTACACCAAACCACATAAAACAAACTAAGAAAGCAACAACAACAATTGCAATAAATTCTTTGATTGAAATAAAAAATTTTAATCGATTAATCACAACAAAAACCAAATAAGAAAGCAATGCCAATAATATGGCTACTGGACCTTTTGTTAAAACTGCCAATCCTAAAAATAGACCAACAAGTGTTGCATATTTTAACCTTGCAACATTTTGTTGAATGGTTAAATAATAAAAATTATAAATGGCTAGAAAAATAAATAAATTAAACCATGGATCTATAATGCCACTTTTAAAATATAAGAAGGTAACTAAAGTGCCTAAGTAAATCATCACCCAAATTCTTGCTAGTTGCTCGTTGTATATTTTTTTACCAATTCTATACAACAATACCAAAGTAACAATCCCACAAATAGCATTTGGAAAACGAGCAGCAAACTCATTAATACCAAATATTTTCATACTTAGTACTTGCATCCAAAAAAACAAAGGCGGCTTTTCTGTAAACCTTGCATAATTTATTTGCACATTAAAATAATTGCCTGTAGCAATCATTTCTCTAGCACTTTCAGCAAAATTTATCTCATCCCAATCAAATAAATGAACATTACCTAAAAACGGAATGAATAAAATTGCAGCAAGAATGGTTATGCTTAACTCGTTCTTTAAAATAATTTTAAACATGTAACAAAAATACGAGTAGATACATAAATACCTAATTGGATATTCTTCATAAATAAATCTCTTTGAAAGCTGTTCCTTACATTTGTTACAAACATTTAATGTAATGCATTCGTTTAAAGATTTAGTAATAAAATTTGCTAGCACATTCAATACAGCTCATTTTCCTACAACTCCAAAAAGTTTGTACGAGCCATGTGATTATTT
>JAGOUF010000235.1 GCA_018061385.1 Chitinophagaceae bacterium
CTTAAACGATGAGGAAATTAAGAAAGTAATGGACATTAATGCTGATGCAAGTAAAAAATCAGCTGAAGTTAGAAAAGATGCTTCATTAACAGATGATCAAAAGAAAGAAAAGTTAGAAGTAATTAGAGCAGAAAAAAATGCAAAATCTAAAGAGATTATGGGTAAGGAACGTTCTAAAAAATACAACGAATTAAAAAAGGAGAAAGCTGCTGCAGCCGAATCAAAAGACTAATTCAAGTTTGTGAAAATTTTTAAAAGCTGAACAATTATTGTTCAGTTTTTTTTATACCTTAACTAAAGGAAGTGAAACAACAAATGTCGTTCCTTTATTTGCTTGAGTAGTAAAATAAATACTGCCATTTGCTTTTTCTACAATGCCTTTACAAATGGCCAAACCTAAACCAGTACCAGAAGTTTTTGTAGTAAAATTTGGGATAAATATTTTATTTTTAATTTCTTCAGGAATGCCAGTTCCGTCATCTGTTATTTTAAGAACAACATGGTTATCCTCAAAAGTTTGATTAATTGATATTTTTGCAATTTCTTTTTCTTCACAGGCTTCAATTGCATTGAGAATTAAATTGGCAAACAAACGGCTAATTTGAATTTTATCTGCATGTATAAAACTTTTTGCTTTAGGCAAATTGTACACAATATTTACTTTTTCTTGAGTCGAATAAAGTTGTATTAAACTTTGTAATACATCGGTAAGATTAAAAGTTTCAACATGTGTATTGCCAATGTTTGCAAACTGTGCAAAGTCGCCAGCAATTTTAGAGAGCTGTTCAATTTGCTCAATTAAAGTGGTGGTTACTTTTTGTGTAAGCTCTTTAATATTTAATGTATTGTTGTTGGTGGCTTTTTGTAAATATTGAATGCTCAACTTCATTGGCGTAAGTGGATTTTTTATTTCATGTGCTACTTGCCTTGCCATTTCTCTCCAAGCACCTTCTCTTTCACTTTGAGCCAATGCCTTAGCACTTTGTTCTAATTTTTGCACCATTTTATTATACTCTGTAACTAAAATACCAATTTCATCTTTTCTATTCCATTCAATGGCTTCATTGTGTGTATCAATATTTACAGCTTTCATTTTTTCACTAATTAAACTGAACGATGCTGTTATACGTTCTGTTGCTAAATATGCAATTGCACCTGCCAATAAAAATATAAAAGCATTGAGGTTAATTAATGTAGCTAAAAAGCCAGAAATTTCTTGGTTTAATTCTGCTTGAGAATTTAAGTAAGGAATGTTTAAATAGGCATACGTATTACCAGCCTCATCGTCTATGGGTATATAAATACTTAAATAATTAAATTGGCTAATTTTTTCTTCCTGAATAAAACGGATACTTTTTTTCTTGGTTAATTCATAAAATGCGTTGGGTTCCATTACATCGGTTAACAAATGTTTATTGTAAATGTAAGGTTGAGTAGATGCAATTAATTTGCCATTGGTGTTAAACAAATTTACATCTACATTGTGAATTTCGGCAACTTCATTGATGTTTTTTTCAATGTTAGAACTAAAGCCAATATCGTTAATGGTTAATACATCATCAAATGCCAATTGAGATTTAATGGTATTCATTTTTTCTTCAATTGCATTGGCCATTACTTGAATGGATTTTGAAAGTCGATCTTCATTTGATTGATTGAAACGATAAATGAAAAAG
Organism: Chitinophagaceae bacterium; assembly: GCA_018061385.1. Classification (GTDB taxonomy): domain Bacteria; phylum Bacteroidota; class Bacteroidia; order Chitinophagales; family Chitinophagaceae; genus UBA1930. Next base: position 1,677 of record JAGOUF010000235.1, read on the forward strand.
GAAATCGTTGCAATACCAATTATTACAAATGAAAAGAAGCTAATAAAAATAATTGTTGCATGTATTTGAGTTCTAATTTTTAATTGAAATACTTTTTCAATACTATTTTTTTTGAAGCTATGTTGAAGAAAAAAACTGCCACTGTGAAATAACGCTAAAACCAGAATATTGGTAAAAAAAATGTAAGCAAATAAGGTGATTATTTCAAAGGTTAAGGTCTCTTTTCTTGCAATAACAATTACTTTTCCTGTACCTGTATTGTACCATAGCTCTGTATAATTGTTGGTATTCCTCTGTTCAAACTTTACAGAAGGTAATTTTATATTGGCTAAAGAAGAGGGAAAATTATAATCGTTAAAGCGATTGTTTAACTTGCCATTTGTATAAATTGCATAAGCATAATTGGTATTAAAATCTGTTGATACATCTTGCGTTTGTCTAAATAATTCTGGATACAATGATTCACTTTTATACCTTTTAGGGTTTACGGTTACAAACAAAAATCCTTGTGTTGAATCTTGATATTTAATTATTTTTCGGTATAAAAAACTTTCTTTTTCATTGTTGTTTTTATAGCTAAATAAATTGTCTATACTTGTTCCTTTTCCCTGGTTTAAAATAATGGTATTAATGGCTGCATAACTTGCAGAATCATCGTTAAATAAGGGTTTGAATAAATTGTCGAATAAATAAATTCGAGTTTCATACTTATTTAAGTAACCGGAAAAATTTTCGTTTACCAAACTGTCTTTTATAAACTTGTTCGAAAATTCTTGTTTAAAGCGATAAAAGTTGGTTGATAAAAACGCATCATTGAAATTGGTTGTAGCAATTTTTAATAAATTTTCACTATCGGGATCGGCTTGTTCATTTAATTTTTCAGCCCATTTTTTGCGTTGTTGGTATTCAATAAAATTATTTTGTTGAACAACTAAAAATGCAATTGAAATTGCAAAAAATACCATCCAAAAAATAAAGAACGATGACTTTATAAGTGAAATGTAAATATCTTGTTTTCTGTAGTATAAAATGATTGAGTAAACAATAAGCCAAGACAAAACCAATAAGTTAGATGTGGTAAACGCATCGTTTGTTTTAAAGCTTAAATAGCATAAACCAAATACGGCAATTGCAGCAACTATTTGAAATAAGGCAAGTTTGCTTTTTAATAAAAAGCTAAATAGAATATGAGATAAATGATAAAATATTAAGCTACAAAAACAAAGGATAATAAAGCTTACTACACTATAAATATTTAAACTAAAAAAATTGCTTACATCAAAAGAAATTTTAGAGTCTAATACTAAACTTCTAATAATATTGGCTAAAAAAAATGTTATGAAAGTGTACATGCCTATAGCAAAGTAGGCTTGTATTGTACTTGTCTTTTTTAAAAGCTTTGGTGTATGATTTGCTGAACTAAATTTATAAAATATGACTAGCCAAAATACCAAAATTGCATTAATCAATAAATCGCCCAAAGATGGATGAATATTGTTTGAAGCATAAATAGCTGCATCAAATAATGGAAGCTTGCCAAACTCAAAAGGAAAAGGAAATAAATAACTCAATAGCCTTAATATAAAAACTGCAATCAATAAAAAAGAAAATCCTTTTTTTATGCCATTTCTTAATACTACTTCGGCACTAATAGCATTGATAAAAATGAGTAAAAATAAAATTGCAAAACTTCTTGTAATTATTGTTGCCCAATTGTAACCTTGCTTTGGAATGTCTTGCTTTCTCTCAATTGCATAAATTTTTTGTCCTAAAATATTCAGTATTGGCGTTGCATTTTCATTGTTAGAAATTTCGTAATAATTTTCTATGTCAGCATTATCGGCAAAGTAACTTTTGAGGTATTTATTTTCAAGAAAATAGTTCCATCTAATTGGAACAATACCAATAAATATTGTTGTTCTAGAGTTTACAACAGTTGTTTTTTTGATGATTTCAAAACTGCCGTTTTGATAGTTTACATAATGGCTACCATCATTTGAAAGTACATCGGTTTTTGCAATAGAATATTTGTTGCTATTCCAATAAAGTAAAGATGGATTGGAACTGTCATTTAATTCATAAACAAAAATGCCATACGGCTTTTGTGTTAATTTAATTTGCTCACTTTCTATACGTTTATTGCTTAAAACGTTTTGTAAAAAAATAGTATCTTCTGTAAGTGTATAAACATCTTTTTCTTTTAACTGTAATTGTTCAGTTAAAAAGGATTGTGTTTTTTTTAATGAAAAACTATTGGTTGTATATTGAGTTACAATTAGCGATATTGTATATAGCCAAATAGCTATTAACAATAAATAGCCATGCTTTAAAATGGTTTGTTTAATTGTGTAAATCAATTTATTTTTTTTGCTTTTTTACTTCATTCCAAATAGCATCCATTTCTGTTAAACTCATATCCACAAAGGATTTACCTTGTGCTGTTGCAATTTTTTCCATTTCAATAAAACGGTACATAAATTTTTGATTTGTTTTTTCTAATACACCTTCTGCATCTACTTTCAAAAACCGTGCATAATTAATTAAGCTAAACAGCACATCTCCAAATTCTTCTTCAATGTGCAATTGATTGTTGCATTCAACGGCTTCTTGAAGTTCAGCCATTTCTTCTTCAACTTTTTTCCAAACATCTTCTTTGTTTTCCCATTCAAAGCCAACTTGTTTTGCTTTCTCTTGTATTCTTGTAGCTTTTATTAAAGCTGGCAAACCATTTGGTACGCCACCTAAAACAGATTTTTTAGTACCAGTTTGTAGTTTAATTTGTTCCCAGTTTTTCTTTACATCTTCTTCATTGTTTACTTTCACATCGCCATAAATATGTGGATGTCTAACAATTAGTTTTTCACAAATTCCATTGATTACTTCATCTAACTCAAATTGTTTTTGTTCACTGCCTATTTTGCTATAAAAAAGTATATGCAATAAAACGTCGCCCAATTCCTCTTTTATGTTGGGCCAATCTTCTTTAGTAATGGCATCTGTTAATTCATAAGTTTCTTCTATTGTTAAAGGACGAAGTGT
>JAGOUF010000236.1 GCA_018061385.1 Chitinophagaceae bacterium
CTAATAGAAATATCTTCTTCTTCTCTTTTCTTTCTTGCTTCAACGCCAATAGATTTAGGTATTTCTACCATATCGGCTTTATTCTTAGCAACTTTATCTGCTTGGAACTCGGATTGCAAGGCAAGATATTGCTGCTCTGTAAGCTTTGCAGTAGGCTTCAGTTCATCTTTATTAAACCCTTTTTTTGCTAAAAAATCTACTAGGGTATCTTGCCCAATATTAAATTCTTTAGCTGCGGCTAATAATCTTGGTAATTTCAGTTCTGACATTCAGTTTTATTTAATCTGGGCTTGCTTGTTTTATTGCTAAGCCTTATATTTTTTCTAAAAGTAATACTTTACAGCTTTAGTTGCTTTATCTATGCACTTGGTGTTTCATCTTCACTATCAAACTCTGCTTGTAAAATACGTTTTACGTCAACAATGGTTTCCAATTCTAAGTCTGTTCTTTTCTCTAATACAGCATCAGACAATTTTAATATACTATTCGCTGTATCGCAACCAATACGTTTAAATGCGTCAATAATCCATTGTTCAATTTCGTCGCTAAATTCTTCTAAGTCAATATCCAACTCATCTTCTTGTTCTTCATCTTCTCTAAACACATCAATTTCGTAGCCTGTTAATTCGCATGCCAATTTTATGTTTACACCTCTACGACCAATTGCAAGAGAAACTTGATCGGCTTTTAAATAAACATCTGCTTGCATTTTATCGTTATCCAAGTTCATAAAGCTGATTTTTGCAGGCGTTAATGAACGTTGAATTAACAATTGAATATTGGAAGTATAATTAATTACATCGATGTTTTCATTTTTCAATTCACGTACAATACCATGAATACGGCTTCCCTTCATACCAACACAAGCTCCAACAGGATCGATTCTATCATCAAAACTTTCTACTGCAACTTTTGCTCTTTCACCTGGCTCACGTACAATTTTCTTAATTGAAATAAGACCATCAAAAATTTCTGGTACTTCAATTTCTAATAATTTGGCTAAGAACAATGGGCTAGTACGAGACAGTATAATTACAGGCGTATTGTTTTTCATGTCTACTCTTGCAACAACTGCACGGGTATTTTCGCCTTTTTTGAAATAATCTTGTGGTATTTGTTCCGATTTTGGCAAAATTAATTCGTTGCCTTCTTCATCCAATAACAACACTTCTTTTTTCCAAACTTGGTATACTTCGGCACTAATAATATCTCCAATTCTATCGGCATATTTTTTTACTAAAACATTTTTCTTAAGATCCCCAATACGGCTAGCTAAAGTTTGTTTGGCTGCTAAGATTGCTCTACGACCAAAATCGACCATGTTTACTTCTTGATACAATTCTTCACCAACTTCAAAATCGGGTTCAATTTTTATGGCTTTGCTATAAGCAATTTCTGCAAGAGGATCAATTACTTCTCCATCTTCAACAATCATACGATGACGAATAATTTCTAAATCGCCTTTTTCGGCATTTACAATTACATCAAAATTATCATCGGCACCATATTTTTTGCGTAATAAGGTTTTAAATACATCCTCTACAACTTTCATGAGTGTAGGACGATCTAGATTTTCTGCATCTTTAAAATCCTGGAATGCATCAATTAAGTTTATACTTGCCATACTAGAAAAATTTAAAATTTCAATTTCTCAACTTTTATAATTGAGTAGAATTGGTTGTTAAAATTTGATTTGAACGGTTGTTGATTTTATATTTATAAATGGAATAACCAATTGTTGGGTAACGGCTTTTTTGCCCTTGCCTTCAGTAAATTCTATTGTAATATCTGTATCGGTTACTGCCAAAAGTTGTCCTTCTTTTATTGTATCGTCTGTTAAAATAACTTCTACAAATCGAGTGATATTTTTTATGTATTGACGATGAATTTTTAATGGTTCTCCAACGCCTGAGCTAGACATTTCTAAGCTATATTCTCCCTCAGGATAAATACCATTTTCTTCAATTGCATTTCTGAGTTTACGATTGAAATGAGTACACTTTTCAATGGTAATTCCATGATCGCCATCTAAAAAAACCTTAACATTATCTGTGGGCTTTATGCGTAAACTCACCAAAAAATATTCTGGTTGTTCTTCTAAAAAACCATTGAGTAAGGTTTCTATTTGTTGTAATTTGTTATCTGCTGACATAGGTACAAAAGAGAAGGGAACGCTTCCGTTCCCTTCTACTGTTTCTTTAATCTGGTGCAAATGTAAGCGGTTTATACTAGAATTTCCAAATTTTGATTTATTAAGTTGAATAACCAATAAAAAAGCTGTTAATAGATTAGTAAAATTTAATGTTAACTCAATCGTCTATAAATACAGTTTAGAACAACTATTATATTTGTTGCATTATGTCGTTATTAAAAATACTATTGTGGGGCATTGTACTTTATTATTTATACAAGTTTGTATTTGGTGTTGTGGTGCCTGTAAGTAAAGCAGCCAACCAAATGAAACAAACTGTGCAAAAAATGCAGGAAGCTCAACAAAAGCAACATCAAACGCAACAAGAAGAAACCACTATTCAGCAAAACAATACTACCAATAGTACTACCCAAACTGTAGATGCTGATTACATTGAATTTGAAGAAATTAAAGAAAAGAAATAAAGTAGGTTAAATTACTTTTTTCCACTTTAAACGAATGCTGTTAATTGCCAACACAACATCGCTTAATCCCATAATTAATGCTCCGATTGTTGGGCTTAAAAAACCCATTGCTGCAACTGGTATGGCTACAATGTTGTAAGAAAATGCCCAAAATAAATTTTCTTTAATGGTAATATAGGTATGCTTGCCTAAGCCCAATGCCATTGGTAAATTTTTTAATCCATGATTCATTAACACTACTTGTGCACATTGCATAGCCACTTGACTTGCGTCGCTTAACGAAATACCCACTGTTGCTTTTGCCAATGCTGGACCATCATTAATGCCATCGCCTACCATTGCTGTTGGTTGTTGTGCAGTTAAAGTTGCAATTATTTGTAATTTTTGTTCAGGTGATTGTTCTGCAAAAACTTCATCTAAGCCCAACTGATTTTTTACCAATTCACATTTTTCTAATTTATCGCCACTGAGTAAAATTGTTTTTACTCCATTTTTTTGAAGAGCTTGAATGGTTGCTAAAGCTTCAGGACGTAACTCGTCTGCCACATCTATCCAACCAATTAATTCATTGTTTTTAAGTATATACACATTGTGGTTGTGTTCTGGAGTTAATTGTTGAGCTACTTTGTAAGAACCTGCAATAAATTGATTGCCTTCTTTGTCGGTTGCTTTCATGCCCAATCCTTTTACTTCTTCAATATTGTTCCAACGAACATTGTTATTGGTTTTCCATTCTGCCGCTATACAATTACCAATTGGATGGTTGGAATATTTTTCTAAAGAAAATGCAATGTTTTTAAATGTTGCTTCATCAATTGAAGCATTGAATGCTGCTATTTTAAACTTACCAGTTGTTAATGTGCCAGTTTTATCGAATACAACTTGTTTAATAGATTTAAATATTTCTAAACTTTTTGCATTTTTAAATAGTATACCATTTTTAGCACCACGACCCAAACCAACAGCAACAGCAGCTGGCGTTGCTAACCCCATTGCACATGGGCAACTAATTACCAAAACAGCAATACTGCGTAACAAACTTTGCCCAAAAGGAAGCCCTACAAAAAAGTAGTTTACTACAACGGTAAGAATGGCAATACTTACAACTAAGGGTACAAAAACTGCACTAATTTTATCAGCCAATAATTGTACAGGTGGCTTTTCGGTTTCAGCATTTTTTATAAGTTTTAAAATATTTGCCAAAACTGTATCTTCTCCAACTGCTGTAATTTGTGCTTTTACTGTACCCGTTTGTACAATACTTCCACCAATTAATTTGTCTTTAATTGTCTTTTTTACTGGCACACTTTCTCCAGTGATAATGGCTTCGTTTACATCAGCATCGCCCCATAAAACTTTTGCATCCATTGGTACGAACTCCCCATTTTTAATCAATACTAAATCGCCTACTCTTAACTCTTTACTTTCTACTTGAAAAATTTGTTCTTGGTGTTTATCATCAAAAGCAATCATGTTAGCCATTGTTTTTTGAGTAACTGCTAACTTTTTTAAGGCTTCTTGTGTTTGTTCAACACTTTTATCTTCCATGTAATTGCCTAAAAAAACCAATGTAATTGTAGTAGCTGCAGTTTCGAAAAATAAAAATTCATGGGCTTTCCCAATTAACAAACCATACAAGCTATAACCAAGTGCAGCAGTGCTTCCTATAGATATTAGTACGTTCATATTGGGAATGCCTTTTAATAAACTTTTAATGGCACTTCTACCAAAATAGTCCATACCCACTAAGTAAACAGGCAATGTTAAAGCCAATTGTACATAGGGATTCATTAACACATGAATGTGTATAAAAGGAAACATGTGCAACATTAATGGAGCAGTAAAAACAATACAAAACCAAAAGCGTTGTAAATGATTTTTAAAAGGAAAAATTCCGTAGTAAATTGTTTTTTGCACTCCTTCTTTTTGTACCCCATAACCCAATTTTGCAATGCCTTTTTCAATTTGTTCAATGGGCAAGGTTTCCTCTTTTTCAAAACTTACATCGCCGCCAATAAAATTTACTTTAACATTTTCTAAGCCTTGCTCTTTTAAATATTTATCTATGGTTAAGGCAC
>JAGOUF010000237.1 GCA_018061385.1 Chitinophagaceae bacterium
TAGTTTTTTTACACATTTTGGAAGATATATTTTAATGCTCAAAGGCATGTTCTCTAAACCAGAGAACAATAAAATGTATTGGAAAGAATTTATGCATCAATGTGTTGAAATTGGCGTTGGAGCATTACCCATAGTAATTATTATTTCTTTGTTTTTAGGAGCTGTAACAACTGTACAAACTGCTTATCAATTGGTAAGTCCGTTGGTGCCACAAACTACCATTGCTGTTATTGTAAGAGATAGTATTATACTTGAATTAGCACCAACTGTATTAAGTATTGTATTGGCAGGCGTTGTAGGAAGTAAAATTGCAAGTGAGTTGGGCAACATGCAAACTACGGAACAAATTGATGCACAAGAAATCATGGGTATTAATACGAGAAACTATTTAATAATGCCTAAAATATTGGGTGCTTTGGTTGTAATGCCTTGTTTAATTACTTTATCTGCTATCTTAGGAATTTGGGGTGGACGTACAGCAGGTGCCATGAGTGGAATTATTGCAACAGATATTTTTGATACTGGATTACGCCAAGGTTTTACTCCTTATAATGTATTTTTTGCTTTAACAAAAGCGTACACTTTTTCGTTTATTGTAAGTAGTATTCCTGCATATTTTGGCTATCATGTAAAAGGTGGAGCTTTAGAAATTGGTCAAGCAAGTACTAAAGCTGTAGTGGTAAGTTGTATTTTAATTTTATTGGCTGATTATGTGTTAGCTGCTCTATTGCTATAAAAATCGGGACAAATACTTTTGTTTTATTCAATTTTAGAAAAACTATTGTCTGCAAAATGAACTATTTATTTACTTGTTTTTTTATCTTCTGTAGTTTAGTTTCTTTTGGACAGAGAAGTAATTATAATTCATTCATTATTTATGATGACGAATATTTAGACAAAATTTTATCAGCTGAACGATATACGATATCTGAATATCTCTTTTATGGGACAATAAAAAGTGTATATATCGAACAGTTCGACAAAAGTGGAAGGTTTTCAGGAAGTCCGTCGAAAGTTTTTTTTGACAAAAACAAAAACACAGCCAAAAGAATAAATTACAATAATAATCTTGAGGACTATGGAGCAGTAGAATTTTATTATCTTCCTAAATATGGTGGAAATCCGATAATTAAATCTTCTTATGAAAGTGTAAATGGAGAAATTCGAAACATTATTACATCTGAAATTGATACAATTAATCATATTGTAATAAACAATCGATTTGTTAACAATAAGCTTAATGAAATTGATACAATTTTTTACATAAAAGATTACAAACCGATAGAAATAAGAACAAGCAACGTTAAGTATATAAACAAATCAGTTAGGAAAATTGCTTACTTTAATAATGACAAGATTTACAAAGAAGTTTACCAAAGAAACTCTTCTTCGCTTGGAAGTTATATCAAATATAATAAGTCTGGAAAACGGCTGTATTTATACAAAATAAAGTTTGATGAATTTGACAATATTGCCGTTGAAAATGAAGATAATAATAAAGAGAAAGAACAGGAATTTATTTGGTATAACGATAAAGACTTTGAATTTCACGAAAAAATAAACACTACAATAACCTTTAATTACAAAGAGAAAAAATTACACAAAAGACAAAACGAAAGTACATACACAACTTTTTTCAACAAAAATTTGTTACCAATCAAAAAGCTTTCTGTAGATAAGAAATATGGTTTGAATATGGAAATTATTTTTGACTATAACAAATACAACGATTTAATTACCGAGAAAATAAAAAATGAAGATTCACCAATGATTATGAAAACCTATAAATATTTATATGACGATAAAAGTAATTGGACTGAACGAAAAGAATATGAAAATGGGAAACTAATATTCACTACAAAAAGACAAATTGAATACGAATAAAAAAACTCCAAAAACATTGGATTTTATTCAAGTTGGGCTTTATATTACAATGTCAACTATTTACAAATCTCAGCTTCAGTTGTAGCTTAATGTTCAATGAATTTTGCACTAACTCCAAGATCTGTTCATTTGGTTACTTTATATTGAAAATTTCATTAACAACTTCTTCAGCAAATACAGGTGTTAAAGCAACGCCCATACCGTTGCAAGCAATTGCACAATACACATTGTTTGAAACCTTTTTACAAATAGGTGTTTTTGTTTTTGTAAAAGCCATAATTCCGCTCCACTTATGCTCTATTGTGTATTGATATGTAGAGCTGATGTGGGTTTTTAAAAATAATTCTAATTCGTTTTGTATCGTTGTAGAAGTTGTTAGTTCTATTGTTTCTTCTCCTACAATATCTTTATTTCTTGCACCACCTAACAATATTCTATTGCCTAAATTTCGCCAGTAATAAAAACCTTCATCAAAATGAAAACTGCCGTTGAGTGTTAGATTTTCGATGGGTGATGTTACAATTACTTGTCCTCTTGCAGGAACAATTAATGTATTGTTGATTAAATTGTTGGTAAATGCATTGGTGCAAAAAATTAGCTGCTTTGCATTGATGGTGGTTTGATTGAAAGATACTTCAATTGTATGGCTAACTTCAACCCAATTAAGTACTTCTGCTCCATATAAAATGGTTATGTCACTTGCAATAACTTTTTGTGTTAAAGCCTGAACTAATTTTCCACTATGTAATGTGCCTTCTAAGTTGTTTTGTATAAGGTAATTGAATCCTGTGAGTTGATTCTTTTCTAACAAATCATTTTCTATTGTAAAGCATTTGGGCGAACCAACAATTTGACTCATTCCTTTATTCAACCAATCTAATTGTTCTAAAACTTGTTCGTCTTTCTTAAGTAAACATTCAAAGCCTCCACATGCTGAATAATCAGTAACAGTTGAATGGAATGTCTTTTTTATTTTTTCAATTCCCTTATACCTTTTTTCTACCAATTGCCACATGTTGTTTTCTCCCATAGATATTGCATCACTCAACAATTCTGTTGGGCTACCAAAACAAGCAAAACCTGCATTACGTGTAGAGGCTCCTAATGGCGTTGTGTTTTTTTCAAGAATGGTAATGCCTAATGTGGGCATTTTTTGATGCAAGGTTAAAGCAGTCCATAAACCCATTAATCCTGCACCAACAATTACAACATCTTGTGCTTTATAATAAGTTTCTTTTTCCCAAATGGAATTGTTTGTCATACAACTAAATTAAGCTATGTTAAGTTAGTTCTCAAAATCCGACTCTAAAAAACTACTTTGATTGGTTTTGGGTTTCATTGTTTCTTTGAAGGTAAATACTTGTTCTCCATTTTCTTTAATGGAATAAATGCCTTTTTGTGCAACAAAACAAAATTGCTTTTCTATATCGTTTGTAATAAGGGAAATCCAAAGGCAAGGTTGTTCAGTTCCGTCAGTAGTAATGTTTCCATAGCTTGCTTTAATATTGGTAGTTATTCCATTTAATGTAATGGTATTTTGGGTTTCTGTATTGCCGTTTGGTAGTGTAATTAGTTTTAAGTTGGTAAACGTGTCAATTATTTTTTTCTCTGCTGGTTTTGTTTTTGTAGCAGCTATATTTTTTTCGTAACTAAAACCAATGAGCTTTAAATCATTGTTGTAAATTGAAAGAGTGTAACTAGCATTTTTACCAGTAATACTGCTTAATAGTTTTGCACTAGTATCGTCCCAATCAATTACATTGGCTTTTGTTGTAGCCATTTTTTCAATAGAGACTTTGGTAGTTTTTTTTGTTCTTTCATTGTTTAAAACTGTAATGCTGCTATTGCATAAATAGTTTAATGAACTATGCATAATTGTATCTCCAATATTAATAAGTTGCAGTGCTGCTGGTAGTTTCGGTAAGTTTATTTTGCCATACTTTTTTTCGTACTGTTCAGCTGTTAATTTTTCAACCAATTTGTTGGCCGCAAATTTTCCTTGAGTAATTTTATTATTGACATCTGTAATTAAACCATAGCCTTGTAAACGATAAGTTTTTTTATCAAAAAAACCTTCTTTAATACTACCATCAAGCAACCAAACCTTACCTGCAATTAACTTGTTGTTTGTACTATCAATTAAGCCTTCTTCATAATATCCTGTTGGTAGCAATCTTTTAGCTAAACCATGCAATTGATTGTTGATGAAATATCCTGCAACATGCAAGCCATCTATATTGTATTGTTCGCCAAAGCCATGATAATTGTTGTTTAAAAATTCCCCATTGTACCAATTGCCATTTGCATAGTTGTATATTCCTCTGCCGTTCATTGAACCATTTTTAAAACTGCCCACAAATACATTTCCATTTTTATATTTATATGTGCCAATGCCTTCTTGCAGATTATTTTTTATATCTCCTGTATAAGTATCCCCATTTTTGTATTTGTATGAACCAACACCTTCTAGCATATTGTTTTTAAAGTCTCCTTCATAAATATCCCCATTAAAAAAAATCATTTTCCCTTTGCCATCCATCACAGCCATTTTCCAATATCCTTCATAAACATCTCCATTAATAAATTCAAATTTTCCATAACCATTGATAGTAGCATTGGTAAAATTGCCAGTGTATACATCTCCATTTTGGTATTTCATTTTTCCACTGCCATGAATCTTATCTTGATTCCAATTTCCATTGTATTCACTTCCACTTGGAAAAAGCATTTTTCCTTGTCCTTGACGCAAGTCATTAATCCAATAACCTTCATAACGTTCATTTTCTGCCCAAGTTTGTACACCAAATC
>JAGOUF010000238.1 GCA_018061385.1 Chitinophagaceae bacterium
GGCTAATACGTGCAATACTGCTACCAACAGCATTTACCACACCAAAAATAAATGCACCTTGTTCTTTGGCTCTTTCTAATGCAACCAAAGTATCGGCAGTTTCTCCACTTTGAGAAATGGCAATAATTACATCGCCTTTATTTATAATAGGATTTCTATATCTAAATTCGCTAGCATATTCTACTTCTACAGGTATTCTACACAATTCTTCAATCATGTATTCTGCAATTAAACCAGCATGCCAACTTGTACCACAAGCAACAATAACAATACGTTGTGCAGTAGTTAATGCTTCTAAATTGTCTTCAACTCCACCCATCATAATTTGCCCAGTTTCTGGCAATAATCTTCCTCTTAAACAATCATAAATTGTGCTAGGTTGTTCATGAATTTCTTTTAGCATGAAATGCTCATAACCACCTTTTTCAATTGCAGCTAATTCCATATCTAGTTTGGTAATGAAAGGTGTTTGTTTTTCGTTACCCAAATTTTTCAATATCAATTCATCGGGTTTAACAATAGCAATTTCATAATCGTTTACATACACTACTTCCTTGGTATATTCAATAATAGGAGAGGCATCGCTTGCTAAAAAATGTTCTCCTTTGCCAATACCAATTACCAATGGGCTTCCTTTTCTGGCAGCAATAATTGTATTTGGTTCATCCTCGCTAATTAATAAAATGCAATATGCACCAACAATTCTTTTTAAAGCAATTCTTAAAGCTTCTTCTAAAGGGCAGTTATTGTTTTTTTGAATGTCTTCAATAAAATTGAGCAATACTTCAGTATCTGTATCGCTACTAAAAACGTAGCCTTTATTAATTAATTCTTGTTTAAGTGGAGCATAGTTTTCAATAATACCATTGTGTATCATTGCCAACTTTTTGTTGTTGCTTAAATGTGGGTGAGCGTTTCTATCACTTGGCTCTCCATGTGTTGCCCAACGTGTATGACCAATACCAATATTTGCATGCAAATCAATTCCTAAAACACTTTCTTCAAGCTCAGCAACTTTGCCTTTTTTTCTGTATAAACTTATTCCGTTTTCATTTTTTAGTGCAACACCGCTGCTATCATATCCACGATATTCTAGTCTTTTTAATCCTTTTAAAATAACTGGATAAGCTTCTCTTGTTCCAATGTACCCAACAATTCCACACATAAAATTATATTTTGATTTTTATAAATGCAGTATCACTTAATGATAGAATTTGCACTTGATAACTAAGGTTTTACAAGTTGCAAAAGTATATAAAATGAAAGCAAAATCACTTGATTTTACAAACACGTATATACTTGTAGATGATTGCGTTTTATTGCAGCCAAAGCACTAAAATTGTTGCAATAGTTTGCTGTTTTTTATAAAAAACCTTCGTCTGCAAAACTGTAATAACCTTCTTCACTAACAATAATATGATCTAATACTTTAATATCGAGTAATAAAGCACCTTGTTTAATTTTTTCAGTTAGCAATGTATCTTGTTTGCTAGGTTTTAAACTTCCACTAGGATGATTATGGCTTAAAATAATTGAGGTAGCATTGTTGGCCAAAGCATGTTTAAAAATAATTCTAGGGTCGGCAACTGTGCCAGTTATTCCACCTTCACTAATAATTTCATGGTGCAAAATTTTGTTGGCATTGTTTAAGTACATAACTATAAATACTTCGTGTTTTGTGTATTGATATTTTGCTTTTAAAAATGCAGCAATGTCTTTGCTTGAGAAAACTTGAGGTTTAGTGTGTATAGTTGTATCTCTTCTTATACCCAATTCTAAAGCAGCTGTAATACTAACAGCTTTGGCAGGGCCTAACCCTTTAACTTTAAGTTGCAACATTTCTTTTACCGTTAAATTGGCCAACTGTTGTAAATTATTATTGGCTTTTTGCAACAATTCTTTTGCTAGTTCAACAGCACTTTTATCTTTTGTGCCATTGTTGATTAGAATAGCCAAAAGTTCAGAATTGCTTAGGGCATTGGTGCCTTTTAATAACAATTTTTCTCTTGGTCTATCGTCTTCATTCCAATCTTTTATTCCTGCCATAAATACTTTTTTTAAGTGTTTTTAATAGCCAACAAAAAAATCTTTCCTATAAAAATCCACAAAAATACGCATAACAAAAAATCATATTTCAAACTATGGTTCATAAGTTTATCTTCGCAGCACATTTTACTCTTATGATGAATCCTACTGTAAAAATTTTTTCAGGCACAGGTTCTCAAATATTAGCTGAAAAAATTGCTCAACGTTTTGGCACTCCTCTAGGAAAAGTAAACATTCAAAAGTTTAGTGATGGTGAATTTCAGCCAATTTTTTTAGAAAGTATACGTGGCGATTATGTTTTTTTAGTACAAAGTACTTTTGCACCTACCGAAAATTTAATGGAATTGTTGTTAATGATTGATGCAGCTAAACGAGCTAGTGCTCATAGAGTTGTAGCAGTAATTCCTTATTATGGTTTTGCTAGACAAGATAGAAAAGACAAACCACGTGTAGCAATTGGTAGTAAACTGATTGCTACTTTATTAGAAGCAGCAGGTGCCCATAGAGTAATTACTATGGATTTACATGCCCCGCAAATACAAGCTTTTTTTGATATTCCTGTAGATCATTTAGATAGCAGTGCCATATTTATACCTTATATAGAACAGCTAAAACTACAAAACTTAACTTTTGCAGCACCCGATGTTGGTAGCACCAATCGTGTACGTGAAGTTGCGAGTTATTTTAATGCTGAAATGGTAATTTGCGATAAGCATAGAAAACGTGCAAACGAAATTGCCAGTATGGTAGTAATTGGTGATGTAAAAGATAGAGATATTGTTTTAATTGATGATATATGTGATACTGGTGGAACCCTAGCAAAAGCAGCAGGATTATTAAAAGAAAAAGGTGCTAGAAGTGTACGAGCATTTTGTACACATCCTGTATTAAGTGGTAAGGCTTATGAAAATATAGAAAACAGTGTTTTAGAAGAATTGGTTGTTTGCGATACCATTCCTTTAAGGCACGAAAGCAAAAAAATTAAAGCCATTTCTGTAGCCGATTTATTTGCTATTGCAATACGTAATGCTTACGAAAATAAAAGTATTACTAGTTTATTTGTACATAGTCAATTAAGAGGTAGAGATAAGTAAGTTCTATAGTTGTAGCAATTTGTAGTTTAAATATTTTAAGGAGTTTACATGTTAAACTCCTTTTGTTTTATGTGAAGTTTAAGTGTTTGATAATCAATTGATTTATGATCTTTTGAACTTTATAAACTTATAAACTAAAAACTAGTGTATTTTCCCTTACTTTTGCACTCCAAAATTTAAAATAAATGAAAACAGTTACAATCGAAGGACAACTGAGGACCGAATTTGGCAAAAAAGCCACCCGCCAAGTACGCTCTCAGGATGCAGTGCCAGCTGTAATTTACGGGGGTGCTCAAGAAATTAATTTCTCGGCAAGTGCAAAAGCATTTAAACCGTTGGTTTACACAGCCGAATTTCAATTAGCAGAAGTTACAATTGACGGAAAAACTTACAAATGTATTTTGAAAGATTTACAATTTGATAAAGTTTCCGACAAACTAATTCATGTTGATTTATTAGAGTTAGTAAACGATAAAAAAGTAATTGCTACTTTACCATTAAAATATACTGGTAATTCAATTGGTGTAAAAGATGGCGGTAAATTGGTAATTAAAATTAAATCAGTTAAAGTTAAAGCTTTACCTAACGCTTTAAAAGAGTTTATTGAAGTAGATATTACAAACTTACAGTTGAACGAAAACTTAAGAGTTGAAAATATTATTGCCGAAAACATGGAAATTATGAACTCTCCACGTATTCCTATTGCTTCAGTAGTTATGACTCGTCAGTTAAAACAAGAAGAAGCAAAAGACGAAAAGAAGAAATAATTACTTTTTTAAGTGTATATATAACCCTGCAAATTGCAGGGTTTTTTTTATGCTGCAGGAATTGTAAATGTAAATATGCTGCCTTTACCTAATTCTGAAGATACTTCAATAATGCCATTGTTCTTTTCTAAAAATTCTTTGCACAATTGCAAACCCAAGCCTGTACCTTTTTCGTTTAAAGTACCATAATTAGAACTAATCTTTAGTGGATTAAAAAGATGAAGCACAGTTTCTGATTTCATACCTACTCCTTCGTCTTTAATAGCAATTTGTACAACATTGTTTTCAATATTATTTGCTTTAATATAAATACAGGCTTCAGGGTAACTAAATTTTATGGCATTGGTTATAATGTTTCTACAAATTAATTTTATATGATTTTCATCGGCATAGGCATATAAATTATCTGGTACATCAATGTCAATGCTTAATTTTTTTGCTTCTAAAAATTGCTTTAAAAAATTAACTGTATCAAGTATTGTTTCCTTTACAGAAAAGTTTATAGGGTTTACAACAATTCCCATTATTTGGCTTTGTGCCCACTGCAATAAATTGTCTAAATTGTTATTCAGTTGATCTATTCTTATTGAAAGCTCAATAGAGTTTATTTTAAATTCATCTATTGAAATTATTTCATCATTCAATAAATCTAAGGAACTCTTTAAACCAACCATTGGCGATTTAATATCATGTGCAATAATGGATAACAGTTTTTCTCTTGTTAAACTTATTTTTTCTAAAGCTTCATTCTTTTGCTGCAAATCGTTTTTACTAATG
>JAGOUF010000239.1 GCA_018061385.1 Chitinophagaceae bacterium
TTTTTTATAGAAAAATTATTCATCCATGCCATCATCACCATCAGCAGTTTTACTAGAGCTTGCTACAAGTTCTTGAATAGTGCTTAATTCTTGTGGTGTAAAATAACGCCAACTACCAGGCTGTAATCCTGTAAGTTTTATGTGCATAATACGAATGCGTTTTAAAGCAGTAACAGTATAATCTAGTGTTTCACACATTCTTCTAATTTGTCTATTCAACCCTTGTGTAAGAATAATTTTAAATGTTTTTGGCGTAAGTTGTTGCACAAAACATTTTTGTGTAGTTGTACCTAAAATACGTACTCCACTTCTCATGCTATTAATAAAATCTGGAGTTATGGGTTTGTCTACACTTACTATATATTCTTTTTCGTGATTGTTACCAGCACGTAAAATTTTGTTTACAATATCGCCATCGTTGGTTAAAAAAATCAATCCTTCCGATCGTTTGTCTAATCTTCCAATAGGAAAAATTCTGGTTTTAAAATTTACAAAATCAACAATATTTGTTTTGTCTTTGGTATCGGTTGTACAAGTAACGCCTTTGGGTTTATTGAGCATTATGTACACGGCTGATTTTTTCTTTTTTAAAGGTTCGCCATCAATTAAAACAACATCTGTTGGTAAAACCCTTGTTCCTTTAAAAGCATCTTCTCCATTTACGGTAACTCTACATTGTGCAATGTATTCATCGGCTTCTCGGCGTGAGCAAAAACCAGTTTCGCTAATGTATTTATTTAAACTAATATCCATGTAATTGTAAAAATACAGTTACTGTGTATTAAAATATTGTTTGTAGCAATACAATTGCAGTATTGCTAAATTGAATTGGCTGGTTATGAAGCCATAAAGCAAAAAATGAATTGAAATAGGATGCTATTTTTTCCAAAACTTGTAAATTTCTAATCAGTGGCTAAGCATTAACTTCGCCACTTTCTTTAATTATACTATGAGCGATGAAATTAAACACGAATGTGGCTTAGCCTTTATTCGTTTACGTAAGCCTTTTTCCTACTATTTACAGAAATATGGTACGGTAATGTATGGCATTAACAAATTGTATTTGTTAATGGAAAAACAGCACAATCGTGGGCAAGATGGTGCAGGTGTTGCTGCAGTTAAATTAGATGTTGAGCCTGGTTATCCTTTTTTAAGCAGGGTTAGAAGCAATGCTCAACAACCCATTGCAGATATTTTTGCAAAAATTGGAGTTGAACTTAAAGAACTTGAAAAATATCAACCAGAAATTAAACAACATCCAGGTTTAATGAAAGGCAATTTGCCCATGTTGGGCGAATTGTTGTTAGGACATTTACGTTATGGTACACAAGGAAAAAACAATGTAGAATTTTGTCACCCTTTTATTAAAAGGCATACACAAACTGGCAAAAATTTGGCATTGGCTGGTAACTTTAATTTGGTAAATACAGACGAGCTATACGACTTACTAAATCTTAAGCCAGGCGATTTTCAAAAGCAAAGCGATTTGGCTGCAATGATGGAAACCATTCATCATTTTTTATGTAAAGAAGATGAAAAAAATCCAAATCATGCCGATATTGGTGGTGCTCTTAACAAAGCAACGCCACATTTTGATGGTGGCTTTACTGTTGGCGGTTTAACAGGCAATGGACATAGTTTTGTAATGAGAGATGCCCATGGCATTAGACCAGCATATTATTATATTGATGATGAAGTGATTGTTGCAGCAAGTGAACGTGCAGCCATAAGAACCACTTTTAATGTTGGCGAAAATGAAGTGCTAGAACTATTACCAGGCAAGGCTTTAATTGTAGATAACAATGGCGGTTATACCATCCAACAAGTTATAGAACCTAAAGAAAGAAGGGCTTGTAGCTTTGAACGTATTTATTTTAGTAGAGGTAGCGATGAAAAAATTTATAGAGAAAGAATTGCTCTTGGCCATCATTTAAGTAAAACAGTTTTAGAAAGCATTAATTACGATTTAAAGAATACCATTTTTTCTTACATTCCCAATACTGCAGAAGTTGCATTTTATGGGCTAGTAAAAGGTATGGAACAATACTTAAATAAAATTAAGGTTGAACGTATTTTAAGCTGGAAGGAAAAAGTACCAGCTGAGAAGTTGGAAGAAATGATTAACAGAAAAATTAGGCAAGAAAAAATTGCCATTAAAGATGTTAAGCTAAGAACTTTTATTACAGATGATGCCAATAGAGATGAAATGGTACAACACGTGTACGACATTACTTATGGTACTGTAAAAAGAGATGAAGATACCTTGGTGGTAATTGATGATAGTATTGTACGTGGTACAACTTTAAAGCAAAGTATTATTACTATGCTATCTAGATTGAAACCAAAAAAGATTATTGTGGTTTCATCGGCACCACAAATTCGTTATCCTGATTGTTATGGTATTGATATGAGTAAAATGGGCGATTTTATTGCATTTAAAGCTGCCATTGGTTTGCTAAAAGATACCAATCAAGAACATATTTTAACCGAAACTCTAGAGAAAATAAAAGAACTGCAAAACAACAACCAGTTACATACTGAAAACGTTGTACGCCAAATTTATAAACCATTTACTCCAGAAGAAATCTCTAATAAAATTGCTCAACTCATTACTCCTGCCAATGTTCAAATTCCAGTTGAAGTAATTTATCAAACCATTGAAGATTTACACGATAGTTGTCCAACCAATACAGGCGATTGGTATTTTACAGGGAATTATCCAACACCGGGTGGTAACAAAGTTTGCAACAAAGCATTCTTAAATTATATGGAAGGAAAAAATGTAAGGGGGTATTAAGAAACTAACATTGTATCATTCAATAAAAAAATCTTCAGCTTTTTAAAGCTGAAGATTTTTTTATTGTTACTTATGTTACTTTACAATTTTAAGAACAGTTGTTTCTCTATTTGCAAATCGTTTAACAACTGTAACATGTACAAACCTTTGGGCAATTGCTGTACCAAAATCGTTGTGTTACTTGTATTGGCTGCAACAAAAACAATTTGTACCAATTTGCCTTGTGCATTTACAATTTTTATGGTAGATTTTTTACTAGAAACTGCATGGGATATTGTAATACTATTACTTGCAGGGTTTGGATAAACTGAAATTCCTTTTTGTATAATATTGGATTGTAGCAAAACAATATGGCTGTATTTGTATGAACCATCTTGGTTTATCATTTTTAAACGATAATATGTTTTAGCAATCATTTTTTCAGCATCTACAAACTCATATTGATTGTTTACTTCATTTTTTGCCAATACAATTCCAACATTTTTAAAACGAATGCCATCTGTACTTTTTTCAACTACAAACTCTTTCATACTTAATTCATTGCTTGTATTCCAACTCAACAAAGCATTGTTATTGCTCAATTTTACTGAGAAATTCTGTAATACTAAGGGTAAGCTTACATCAGATGTTACACCATCAATTTTTACATTTTGGCTGGTAAAATATCTATTCCCACTTCCCACAATCCAAACATACATTCTAAGCTTTAGAGTTTGGTTTGGTTGAACATTTATAAACGTTGGTAAAACTGCTATTTGTTGGCCAGTAAGTGGTGTTGTACTTGTATTTAGCAAAACAACTGGAGTTCCGTCAACAGTTGCATCATAAGAACTTCCATTATAACTACAATTACCAATTGGAAATGATGTAGCAAAATTATCCAATGAATAATAAAGAGCCATTCTAGCAGTACCTGTTCCTCCACCTAAAGCTCCAAGCTCTATGGATGTTGCAGTAAAATGTTTACCATTAATTGGTGTTAAAGCATATTCAACATAAGTATCGCTATTGTAGCCAACTGGCAAATTAGAAGTTGTACCAACACGTTGCCAACTACCAACAGTTCCAAATGTGCTATTGTACTGAATACCCACTAGGTTTGAACCCAATGTTTGATCGGTTGCTGTAATACTTCCAATAACAGAAGCAGTTTGGTCTGTAGCCAATATCCATGTTGCACTTGCAGAATTACTTGGAACAACAATTGGTGGGGCAGCTTGTATATTGTTTAAATAGTTTTCTAAATTGGTATAGCCATTGGCAGCAAATAAACCTCTATCATTGGCATTGTTGGGGTTTAACGAATTTGCATTTTCCCAAGTATCCGGCATTCCGTCATGGTCTGTATCAGTTGGTGGTGTTGTAGTTGCCAAGTTAGGCCAGGCATTTACCGTTTGTGCATAAGGAGTTCCATGGGGATAACCTCCTTGCACATCAATAAATTTTCCTGTTCTATTTCTTACATCATTAATAATGCGTTGGTCCAATGTGTCTCTTACAGGAATAGTGCATCCAACATTTTTTAATACCGTGTCGTAAGCCTCCAATGCATTATCTGTGGTGGTTGGTAAATAACCAGGAATAAATGGGGTATATACTTTTGATTTAACTGTATCAGCAGCATTACCTCCCAACATATATGCACCAGACCAATTGTTATTGGTGTTGGTAGTAGAGCCATCTACATAATTTCCAGAAAGAAAATATTTGGCTAACGTAAAAGTGGCACTACTGTCAACATTTACAATTCTGTACTTTGTAGCAACACCAGTAGATGGGCCATACTTGTAATAATTGTTCACCAAATTGTACTGGCCACCTTCGCCACCATATACTGTATAAAGTCCCCAATTATAAATCACATTATTTCTAAAGTCTGCACTTTC
>JAGOUF010000240.1 GCA_018061385.1 Chitinophagaceae bacterium
CTGTAGAAACAACAACAGATAATGTATCGCCAGTATAGGCATTGCTATACATTTTATATGCATATTGGAAAGTAAGTAAAGAACTATCAAACGTAGGATTGAATTTCACCAACGGGCTTCTTAAATAATCTACTTCACCTTCATCGGTGTAATTGTAATTGTTCATATAAGCCGAAGCAGAACCAGATTTAGAAGCTCCTGTTGTTCTTGCCCAAGTTAATGATCCAGGATTGCCATTAATTAATTGCCAACCAGCAGGAGGGAAAGTGGTACTTTCAAAACCTTCTACAATAGGCAATGGAGATGCTAAATTAACAAGGAATGTTTTGCTTAAACTATCGTTGTTCACTTGTAAATCTGCTGTGCCATTTGGCAAAGAAGTATATGCTCTAATTACATTACTTCCATTGTTTACAGCTCCTGTATATGCAGTTAAAGTTAGTGCTGTACTTGCTCCACTTGCTAAAGGAGTGCTTAAAGTAAATAATTGTGGAGCAATTACTGTACTGTTTACTCTATAACCAACACTTACAGTTGTTAATGGTGCAATACCT
Source organism: Chitinophagaceae bacterium (assembly GCA_018061385.1). Lineage (GTDB taxonomy): Bacteria > Bacteroidota > Bacteroidia > Chitinophagales > Chitinophagaceae > UBA1930. Next base: position 555 of record JAGOUF010000240.1, read on the forward strand.
ACATTTTTAATAACAACTTGTGGTGTAAATGTATTGTTACAAGATTCTGCAATTGGACTATTGATAGCAGTTAGACTTGCGTCATTGGTTACTGCATTAGAACCAATTAAATTAATATCATCTAAATATAAATTATTGCCAAATCCACTTCTTGCTTTAATACGCAAATAAATTGGTCCTGTTTTGTAAGCATTCAAATTAACATTAATAGGAGTTTGAGTCCAATCTGAAGCTATAACTGGTGTGCCTACGCCATATTGACTTGTAGCAAAAGCACTGTTGGTGGCTAATGCAGTTCTACCTTTTTCCCAAAGTGTACTCCAAGTTATTCCACAATCTGTTGAAATTTGAACTGCCAACGAATCGCCAGATGCTGCATCATACGCTCTAAATGCATAATGGAAAGTCATATAAGCATTATCAAAATTGCCTGGAGCAAAATTTACAACAGGTAAGTTTAAATAATGAATTCTACCATTTGCCCAACTCCACCAATTGGCTCTTATGGCACTATTGCCAGTTTTGGCAACAAAAGTTGCTGAGTTATTTACTTTTTCCCAATTGGCTGGTGTTGTTGCTGCTTGACCAGTTGGTATGGTTAATGTCCATCCAGTAGATGGATAAGTTGAACCTTCAAAACCTTCAACAACAGGAGGTAAAACCCCACCAGAACTGCCACTCACAATATTAAAACTCACTGTTTTGCAGTTGTTGGTATTGTCTAAATCTGTTCCTCCATTTGGATTAATCACACAAATTTGTAAAGTGTGATTACCCGGTGTTATTCCATTTAAAGTTGGTAGTGTAACATTGATATTGGTTAAAGTAGTTAAAGAACCTGTCCAACTAAAATTGGTAGGGGCACCACCATCTAAACTCATGGTTATAGTTGCAGTTGTTAATGTTGTTGCTCCAGGATTTCTTAATACAACAGTTGGCGTAATGCTAGTTACGCTACAAAAAGTTTGAGAAGCAGTTGGACTAACAATTGAATTTATAGAAGCATCTAATGCATATACTATTGGTGGAGTACAACCATTTGAAGTTAATAAACTAGGGCGATAACTTGTTAATGCTTGTAACATTCTTGTACCTTGTCCATTGGTAAACATCGTCATACAACCATCGTCGGTATAATCCATAAAGTTTTGGTACATTTTACCTGGAGGATTTGGTGAACCACAACCTGCTGCAATTGTACCAGATGGACAACCAGAAGATGCACCACTTTGTGCAGGAGTATCATCAATACCTGGAGTATTCGGAAAATCATTTGCACAACCTCCACCATCGCCCCAAATATGCCTCAACCAAAAAAAATGTCCTAACTCATGGGTTAAAGTTCTACCCCCATTGTAAGGAGAAGCATTGCCACCAGGAATACTTTGAGCCAACACTACAACACCTTGTTGGTTTAAAATTGTACCACCTTCGGCAGTGCCAATTGGAAAAGTTCCATAACCTAATAAAGTTGGGTCATTAAAATTACAAAGCCAAATATTGATATAACTATTCGGATCCCAAGCATCTGCACCACCTGCTGATGTGCTTTTAATTGGATCGTTGGTTTGAGAAGAATTTGAAACAGTACTCGATACAACACGATCAATACCATTGGTAGCTTGATTGGTTGGTGTACGTTGAGCCAAACAAAAACGAATTTCTGAATGTCCTCTTACAGTATAAAAATTGGTAGCATTGGTACTATCTGCATTGGTACCACCATAATCTTCATTAATTTTTTGCAATTGTGCATTAATCATTGCATCTGTAATTGTAGCTTGGCTAGTACCACCAGTTGCAGGTAAAACCACATGAAACACAACAGGAATGGTAACTATTGAATTGGTACGTGCAGCAGTTAAATTTCTGCCAATGGCTGCTTTTTTGCGAAGTATTTCTTCGCCCATTTTCTGCTCAGCTTTATTGTACCATTCTTTGTAAGAAGGATAAGTTTTAAACATGTTTTCTAGCCAAACGTCAGATCCACATTTTCCAGAATTATTGGGTTGATTGTATTGAGCATAACCATTAAAACCTAAGCTCAAAAAACTTGCAATAAACAATATTGCAACAAGCGTAATTTTTTTCAAAGCAATTGAGTTTGAGTGAAAAGTTTGTTTCGTATAAAACATAAAAATAAGTAAATAATAGTTTCCAAAAAATTTTAGCAAAAGTGCTGCAGTCCTACATCAAAAGCTAAAAAATATTTTTAAACTTGGTATATTAATGGCTAACAGTTGCAACGTCTTGAGGATTGTGTTTGTGTTTAAACAAAATAGCAAACAATATGGTAATAATTAAGGCATAAGCAGCAAACGAAAGCCAAATGCTTTGCCAATCTCTTACTTTGTTGTGTGTAAAAAAAGTATCTATTGCCCAACCCGATGTAAAGCTGCCTAAAATTGCTCCAAAGCCATTGGTCATCATCATAAAAAGCCCTTGAGCCGATGATCTTATTTTAGCAGTGGTGGTAGTTTCTACAAACAATGAACCCGAAATATTGAAGAAATCAAATGCCATTCCATATACAATGCAAGATGAAACAATCATCCATAAACCATCTGTTGGGTTTCCATAAGCAAACAATCCAAAACGCAACACCCAAGCCACCATTGATATAAGCATTACTTTTTTTATACCAAATCTTTTTAAGAAAAATGGAATCGCCAAAATAAACAAGGTTTCAGAAATTTGAGAAATAGACATGATAATGGTTGAATACTTCACCACAAACGAATCGGCATATTGAGGTACATTTTTAAATTCATCTAAAAAAACATCGCCATAAGCATTGGTTAATTGCAATGCTCCACCCAAAAACATAGAAAAAATAAAGAACAATGCCATTTTATAGTTGGCAAATAATTTAAAAGCATTTAATCCAAAAGTTGAAACCCAAGAAGAATCATCATTTTTTGAACGTTCTGGTTTACATGGTGGCAACGAAAAAGAATACAATCCTAAAAATATAGCAGCAGCACCAGCAATATAAAATTGATAAGCAGTTGCTTTGTTGCCAGATAAGTTGGTAAACCACATGGCTACAATAAAACCAATAGTTCCCCAAACTCTTATTGGCGGAAAGTCTTTAACCACATCAACTTCTTTGTTGTTTTTTAAAATGGTATACGATATTGAGTTGTTTAAAGCAATGGTGGGCATATAAAAACACATGGCCAATAACATTACATAAATAAAATTGGTAGGTGTAGTTACTTGAGGCAAATAAAATAAAACTGCTGCATAACACAAGTGCAAAATGCCATACAGTTTTTCTGCATTTAACCATCTATCGGCAATAATACCAGTTAATGTAGGTAAAAATAAAGAGGCAATTCCCATTGTGCCAAATACCAATCCAAACTGAGTTCCATCCCAATGTTTAGTACCAAACCAAAAATTAGCAATGGTAATTAACCAGGCTCCCCAAACAAAAAATTGAAAAAAATTAAGAATGGTTAAACGGAATTTAATGCCCATGTCAATCGTTTTGGTTTGTAATTTAAAAACGAAAGTTAACGATTTGCCGTTTCAAAAAAACAGAGCAGAAAAAAAATCCATTAAATTGTAATCCAGCTTTCAGGAAACAAGTCTTTGGTGTTGTTAGGGGCTTTATGAAACCATCTTTTTGGTGCAATAATAATTTTATTTGGATTTGTATTTAAATAGGCAGCCCACCAACTAAAAGAACTGTTAGCTAATATTTGGTGTTGGCAACTTTGCAACAAATAAAAATCTTCATATTGCGATTGAGAAACTTCAACTGATACAATTTCTCCAGGAATATGAGGTATTAACTCACTTGCAACCCAATCGGGCTCATCTGAAAAATAATATACCTTGTCAATTTTTGTTTTGGTTTTTATCAGATTGAATGCATTTAAATAATATTCTTTTGACATTACGCCATGCCAATCTAATATGATTGGTTTTCTTAAATAATCACCTCTTCTCACATGTATCGATAAAGAGTTACTATTTCTCATTTCATTTGCTTTAGCTTCAACTCTATTAATTATTTCATTTCTAAATTTAAATGACTTTAAAATTTCATTTTGAACAGTTTCAAAATATTTTGGACTTTGCCAAATACCAACCAAGTAAAC
>JAGOUF010000004.1 GCA_018061385.1 Chitinophagaceae bacterium
TGCTTAAACCTTACAGCAATGGCATCATTCACTCGTTTTTTTTTTTACAATACCGCCACCATCGCTAGGAAATAAATCAATAGCTTGTTGTAAAAAATTAAGTTTTATAATGGTTAGCTCAACATGCAATCTTTTATTACGAGCCATTTTAAAATTAATTTCGGCATCGTTTAAAATATTCAATGCACTTACCAAATAACTTAAACTTGCAGTTTTTGCTACCGATTTATATTTTTCTTGCATTCCTTCAACAACATCTAACAATTGCAAAGCTTTGTCATCTTTACAAACTAAAATATTTCTTATAAATTCTGCAAAGCCATTTAGTACTAAATCTCCTTCAAATCCTTTTCTATTAATTTCATCGTACAACAACATAGCAACTGCTAAATCTTGTTGTTGTAAACTATCTAAAATTTTAAAATAGTAATCGTGATCTAAAATGTTTAAATGCTCTAAAGTATTTGTATAGTTTACTTCTCCGTTTGTAAAACTTACAATTTTATCTAAAATACTTAACGCATCTCTCATGCAACCCTCACTTTTTTGAGCAATTACTTGTAGCGATGCTTTATCGGCTATTATAGATTCTTTATCAATAATTTCTTGTAAATGATTGACTGTATCGTTGGTAGTAATTCTTTTAAAATCAAAAATTTGACAACGACTTAAAATAGTAGGTATAATTTTATGCTTCTCTGTTGTTGCTAAAATAAAAATGGCATAAGAAGGTGGTTCTTCTAACGTTTTTAAAAATGCATTAAATGCACTTGCACTTAACATGTGTACCTCATCTACAATATATACTTTGTATTTACCTGCTTGTGGTGCAAAACGAACTTGCTCAACCAAGGTTCTAATATCATCTACACTATTGTTGCTAGCAGCATCTAATTCATGAATATTTAAAGATGCACCATCGTTAAAACTTTTGCAGCTATTACATGTATCGCAAGCTTCACCATCGGCTTGTAAATTTTCGCAATTAATTGTTTTTGCTAAAATTCTGGCACAAGTAGTTTTACCAACACCTCTTGGACCACAAAACAAAAAGGCATGAGCCAATTGATTTTGTTTAATGGCATTTTTTAATGTAGTTGTAATATGTGCCTGCCCCACAACTGTATCAAAAGCTTGAGGCCTATATTTTCTGGCAGAAACAATAAACTTATCCATAGAAATGGCAAGTTAATGGTTTAATGTATATGGCATAAATTGAAATGAATTTTGTGTATATTTTTATGGAATTAAGTAAATATATTTTTTAACTTTTTATACAATATTGGCAGATATTGTATTCATAAACAATAAAAAAGCAACCCTTACTTTTGCAATGCAAAAAACTATAAATATGATTAAAATTGCTGTTGCCAAAGGCGATGGAATTGGTCCAGAAATTATGGATGCCGTAATTTCTATTTTCAATGCTGCCAAAGTTCCTTTAGAATATGAAGTTGTTGAAATGGGAAAATGGGTTTTTGATAAAGGATTTAACAATGGAATGACTACTGAAGCTCAAGAAGTAATTGAAGAACTGGGCATTTTATTTAAAGGCCCTATGGAAACGCCAAAAGGAAAAGGTGTAAAAAGCATTAATGTTACGGCTCGTAAAACTTGGAATACGTACGCCAATAAAAGAACTTTTCAAACATTGCATGGTGTTGATACGGTTTTTAGCAAAGCTGGAATTCCAATTGATGTAACCATTGTTCGTGAAAATATTGAAGATACTTATGGTGGCATTGAACATATGCTTACACATGATGTTGCTTTGAGCAGAAGATTTATTACCCGTCCGGGAAGTTTGCAAGTAATTAAGTATGCATTTGAAATGGCTAAAAAGAAAGGAGCCAAACGCATTACTTGTGGCCACAAAGCCAATATTATGAAGTTGACGGATGGCTTGTTTTTAGAAGTATTTTATGAAGTGGCAAAAGAATATCCTGAGTTAAAAGCAGATGATGTAATTGTAGATGATTTGTGTATGAAGTTGGTTACTCGTCCTGATTTGTTTGATACTGTTGTATTAACCAATTTACAAGGCGATATAGTGAGCGATTTATGTGCAGGCTTGGTTGGTGGTTTAGGCTTTGCCCCAAGTGCAAATATTGGCGATCACATTTCTATTTTTGAGGCTGTACATGGAACAGCTCCAGATATTATGGGTAAAAATATTGCCAATCCAACAGCGTTGTTGTTAAGTGGTATTGGTATGTTACAACATTTGGGTTTAATGGAAAGTAGCACACTAATTGAAAACGCTTTATTGTACACTTTAGAAAGTGGCGTTCATACAGGCGATTTTGGCAATAAAACAACGCCATCATTAAATACTACTGATTTTGCCAATGCGATTATTGGCAACTTTGGCAAACAACCACGCCACAATCCAAAAGCAGACTTAATCGATACTGCATACTCATGTACTGTTTTAAATTTAGCACAAAACTCAATGATGGAATCTCCAGAAAATATGGAGGAAAAAATTGTTGGGGTTGATATGTTTATAGAAAGTAATGAACAACCTACAATAGTTGCACAACTTTGTAATAAACATATTGAAAACAAGTTTAAATTAATTACAATAAGTAATAGAGGTACTCAAGTTTGGCCAACAGGTAGTGTATTTACTAATTTAATTAATCAATACCGTTGCAGGTTTGAAAGTATAGACAATGTTGCTTTAACGCAAAAAGACATTATTGATTTATACGAAAGACTAAGTGCAGACTTTAAAATATGTTCAACCGAAATATTGAATATGTGGGATGGGAAAAAAGCATATAGCTTAGCACAGGGACAATAAATATATCTTATACTTGTATAATAAAATAGCCACCAAAATTGGTGGCTATTTTATTATATTTTTTATTTTACCATCTTCTGCATTTTACCATAAGTTAAACTACGCCAAACCCATTCTACTGGCCCAAACTCAAAAAAGCGTAGCCAAATTGTGCTAATAATTATTTGTGCAATAAAAACTGCAGCAGCAAAAATAGTTAATGCGAAAATGCCCAATTGCTGCATATATCCAAAACCAATATTGTGAAAAACAACAATGCCAATAATACTATGACTCATATAATTGGTAAAAGCCATTTTACCTACAGGAGCAACAAGATTTAAAATTTTCTGAAATATTTCTTGCTGAAAAAGTAAAGCCAATATAGCCACATACACCATTGCTAAGGGTGCAACGCCAAAAGCATAAGCAACTGTTTCGTACCAGCCTTCTATTTTTAAATTGTAATAATTATCTGGGTTTTCCATGTAAAATGCCAACATGTAATTTGCAGGAATAGAAACGGCTAATCCAATAATTACGAACCACCAAACTTGCCTTTTATACTCAACCACTTTTTTATAAAAGCCCGATCGGCCAATTACAAAACCAATCAACATCATACCCAAAACCTTTGGTATTCTACTAACAAAAATTAAGTAAGCAAATCTAAAAGGCGATACTGCAATATTCATTTTAATATCTGTCCATAAACTATTGCTGCTTCTAATAATATCAGTTTCTGAAACTTCTTTAGTAACGCCAGCTAAATGCATTTGTAAATAGTTTGATGCTTCAAAAAAAATACCTGCCGGAGCATTCAGCCACTGAAATTTCATTTTTAAAAAGTATAAAATAATTGGTGAAAGCACCAACACAATACCAATAGTTAGTAATTGTTTGTTCGATTTTTTTCTTAATGCAACCAATATAAAACCCACAAGTGCATAAAATGCAACAATATCACCTATCCAAATAAAAAATAAATGTATGCTGCCTAGTAACAACATAAACCAAAGCCTACGACGAATAAATTTTGCAACAGCAGTATCATTTAATTTAGAACGACTCATTTGTAAAGCAATTCCCCAACCAAACAGTAAACTAAAAATGGAATAAAATTTTCCTTCAATAAACATAGCATGTAAAAAAGACATTTTTTTATCTAACGATGGATACGTGTACGAACCATTAAAACTAGATGAGTAGTAACTCATAAATTGAAGATTGGCAATAAATATACCTAAGATAGATAAGCCTCTTAGTACATCCATAAACAATTCTCTGTCTTTTATTTGTACAGGTGCTAATGTATTCATTGCAGAAGTTTTAGTTACTAAATATAACTTTTATATGTTTAAGTAATAAAAAAGTAAATATCTATAAGTGCAAAAAAAATCTGCCAACATTTTCGATTAACTCAATGTTGGCAGATGAAAATATTAAACCCTTAAAAAATTATGCTCCTACACTTGCTTCACTCAACACCTTTTTAATTGCAGTTACCATTTTTTCGCCTTTGTCTTTAATTTGTTCTTCTGTCCAAACTAAACTTATTGCTGTGCTAATACAACGACTCATAATTGCATCGCTTGCACTAAAATTTTGTGTAGTTAATTGGTGCAATGCAACTTTTTGTTCTACACTAATATTGTTCAATGTAGTAGCTTGTTGTAAATGCTGCCATTGTTTAATGTAATGCCAATTGTTGGCATACCAATAAAAATTACCAGCCAAAATATTTTGAGCTTTCATTTCGGCTACAAAAGCTTTGGTTAATTCTTCAGTTGGTAAAAACCAACTTAAGAAACTGCAACTATCAACGCCACCTTCTGGTATAACTCTAAATGTTACTTCAGGTATTTGTTCCAAGTGTTTACGTAGTAGTTGGTTGTTTTTCTTTTGCAAAGCTAAAAAAGTATCTAACTTACGTATTTGTGCTAAACCAACAGCGGCATGCAATTCACTTATTCTAAAATTGTAGCCAATAAAAGGATGAAGGTCTGCACCTCTATCAACTCCTGTATGGTCGTGCCCATGATCTGTGTAGCCATCACTTTTAATATACACATCTTCGATATTGGTCATCACAACACCACCTTCGGCAGTCGTAATCATTTTTACAAAGTCGAAACTAAAAGTTCCTGCATGGCCAATTGTGCCCAAATGTTTGCCTTTATAAGTGCCTCCAATACTTTGGCAAGCATCTTCTAACAATATTAAATTGTGTTCGGTACAAATGGTTTTTAGTGCATCTAAATTTGCCATGCTACCACACATGTGTACAGGCATAATACATTTTGTTTTAGCAGTAACAGCTTTACGAACTGCGTCAGGATTTAATGTTAAGGTTTCATCAACATCTACCATTACAGGTATTGCACCAACACTAAGTATGGCTTCAAAACTAGCAACAAACGTAAAACTTGGCATAATTACTTCATCGCCAACACCTACATTTAATGCAGCCATAGCTGTTGTTAAAGCAGCAGTGCCACTACTTGTTAGTTGTGCATACTTACAACCAAAAGTTTCGGTTATCGCTTTTTCTAATTCAATACTTTTCCAAATGCCTTTACGTGGTCCATCAAAACCATAACGCATTAAAATTCCTGTTTCTAAAACATCATTTACTTCTTTTCTTTCTTCATCGCCCCAAAGTTCAAAACCTGGCATATTTATATAATTAAGAATTAACAATTAATAATTGATAATTGCAAAAGTAAAAGAAAGTTTTGGAGTTGTTATTCTTTTGGTTGCCAGCGGCAGAATTAATATTTAGCTTCTGTGGCGTTGTTGAAAATCCTGCTTTAGCAGGGCACTCTTGTACATTTTGTTAGCAATTTAACATTGAAGTGTTGATGTATATAATTGCCTTTATACCCAAGGCTTATCTTTGCAGTATGAATCCAGTTATATTTTATTGTTACGATGCATATTGTGGTTGGTGTTATGGCTTTAGTCCTGTAATAAAAAAAATTGAAGCAGAATACCACAACATTTTGCATACAGAAGTATTAAGTGGCGGAATGATTTTGCCTGAAAAACCAGTGCATATTGGTGCTTCGGCCAACTATATTTTAAATGCATATAAAACCGTTGAAGAATACAGTGGAATGGAATTTGGCAAAGATTATTTATGGCATTTAGAAAATCCAGATTTGAGTGATTGGTATCCAAATAGTGAAAAGCCAGCTATTGCAATGTGTGTGTTTAAAGAATATTATCCTGAAAGACAAGTTGAGTTTGCAGCAGATTTGCAAATTGCTTTACACTTTGAAGGAAGAGATTTAACAGATGATGCTGCATACAATCATTTGTTAGAAAAATACAGCATTCAACCAGAAGCGTTTTTTACAAAAATGAAAAGTGAGGAGTACAAAGAAAAAGCTCATTACGAATTTGCTTTATGTAAGCAATTGCAAGTAACAGGTTACCCTTGTGTAATGCTACAAAGTGGCGAAAGCAAGTTTTATTTATTGGCAAAAGGATATACCAGCTACGACAATTTAAAAGCTAGAATTGAAAATGTATTGAGTGATTTACAAAAGAATAATTAACAAAAAGAAGAGTAAGCGAATGCTTACTCTTCTTTTTGTTCTAGGGGGATAAATTATTTATATCTATTAATAAAATTATTTTTTACAAATACTTTCCGCCAACCATAAAAATTCATTTACAAAAGTATCTACTGCTTTTTGAAAACTTTCATCTACTAAACTTCCATCTTCGCTAAATTTTTTATCTACAAATGGTGTAATTAATAAATAAGGAGATGTAATACCAAACAATGCAGGTACCAATAACAATGCTTGTTGGCTGCTTCTTGCACCACCCAAGCCACCAGTACTTGCTGTTGCAATTGCAAAAGCTTTTCTGCTTTGTTTTGGAAAATGATCTAACAAGTTTTGCAATGCAGGTGAGTAGCTTCCATTGTATTCGGGTGTTACAATTACAAATGCATCAGCGGCAAACATTCTTTCAGCCAAAGGCTTAAACGCTTCTGGTGTTTTTTCTACACTACTAAAAACGTTGTTCAGCAAACCTAAATTCCAATCTCTTACATCTATTAATCCAATATTGTGGTTAGATTTTGTTTTCAATTCATTTTTTAAAAATATGGCCAACCTGTTGGTAACACTTGCTGTTCTTGGACTTCCACTAATTATTTCTATGTTCATTTAATTTCTGGTTTCTATACATTACAACAATACATTTTATTTTTTGTTTGGTACAAAAATAAAGTTTTGCCTTTTTCCTATACAGCCAAAATAGGCTTTACAATATTTATGTATTTTGCTTTATGCTGAAAAATTGCAATAGCATTTAATACTATCAATAAAATTCCTAGTCCAGCTTGTTGAGCCATAAATATTTCAAACAACAAAATGTTTATTGTTATTGGTGCAATTAGCAATAATGCTAAAGCCCTTGTTTTTGGAACGAATAACAATACTGCAAAAGCCACTTCTAAAGCTTTTACAAAAGCTAAATATCCTGTTGTAAATAATAAACCAGCAAAAGTACCAGCATTGCCAGGAACTTGTGGTGGCATTGGTATAAAATGCAAAAAGTAATTAAGACCAAAAACTAAGTAAACGATTGCCAACAAGTATGTTGGAATTTGTTTTAGAATGTTCATTATGTTTAATTTGGGGACTGAATAAATTATTTGTTTAAGCTTGTTTAACCATTTGCACAGCTAAATGTAATTTAACTTCATCGCTTACTACAATACCACCAGCTTCTGTTACTGCTCCCCAACCCAAACCAAATTCTTTACGATTTATTTTTCCGCTAATTTCAAAGCCAGCTTTTTCTTGACCATAGAAGTCCGTCATGGTTCCACCATATTCTACAGCCAATTCTACTTGTTTGGTAACATCACGAATGGTTAAATCGCCTACTAAACTATATTCATCTTCACTTTTTTTAGTAAACGAGGTTGACGTAAAGCTAAGTGCAGGAAATTTTTCGGCTGCAAAAAAATCATCGCTTTTTAAATGGCCATCTCTTTGTTCGTTGTTGGTGCTAATGCTGTTTACATCGGCACTGAAAGAAATTTTTGCATCACTAAAATCTGCTTCTGCAGCTTCTAAGGTTGCATCGAATTTTTGAAAACTACCGGTTACATTGGTAATCATTAAATGTTTTACTTTAAAAGTAATTTCACTGTGACTTGCGTCGATTTTGTAGGTTGACATGTTTGTTTGTTTTTTGCCCCCAACCCCTAAAGGGGAGTTATTGGGCATGTTATGTAATGCTTGTTTTAACTTTTTTTCACACAAAGCAACTAAGGATATGAAGTATACAAAATTTTCTCTGTGTAACTCTGGAAACTCAGCCACTCTGTGATAAATTATTCCCCTTTAGGGTTAGGGGCTTTTACTCTTCTATCAATACTCCCATTTTGCCCATTTGATAATCTCTCATGGCTTCCATAATTTCTGTTTGTGTGTTCATTACAAATGGACCATGTGCAGCAACTGGTTCATTTATTATTTCGCCACTACCTACAAAAAACATGGTATCTTCTGTTGCATTGATGGTGAAACTTTCGCCATCGTTGTTCATTAAAGCCAACTGTTTTGTGCTAATAGTTTCTTTGTTGTTAATGGTAATTGTTCCTTTTAAAACATACACCAATGTGTTGTGTGAAGCATTAAAATTGAAAGTGAAATTTCCACTAGTTTTCATTTCCACCATTGCCGTTGTAACATTTGTATAAGTTGGAATAATACCCTGAGTACCATTTACATTGCCTGCTGGCACACGTACAATGGTTAACCCATCTTCTGTTTTTATAGTAGGTGTTTCTTGGGCAGTTGCAGGATAATATGCTGGCAAATCCATTTTATTTGCTGCAGGTGTATTTACCCAAACCTGTAACAACTCTTGTTCACCACCCCAATCAAAAATATCTTCTGGTACACGTTCACTATGTACAATTCCCATTCCTGCACTTGTCCATTGTGTGCCACCAGCATATACTTTGTGGTTGTTGCCTCTACTATCTCTATGATGCACACCACCACGATAAATAAAACTTATGGCACTAAAACCACGATGTGGGTGTGGGCCAACGCCTTGATCTTCTAACGGAATATTTGGATTTAACTTTGCTATTCCATGATGAAATACTAAAAACGGACTAAAAAATTTCCCATTTTCTGGCAATAGTTCTTGCACTTTAATGCTACCAACATTTATTGGTCGGCCACCTATTATTTTATTAACTGTTTTCATTGATTTGTTTTTAATTCAAAAATTTCACACGAAGAACTCAAAGTAAACTAAGCAACAAAATATAATTGTTTATATTAAATGCTTCGTGAGAAACATGCTCTAATTTTTTATGATAATTTCATTGGAACTTCTATTAATAAAAGCTCTGTGTTATTATCGGCTATAATATTTAATGTTTCGGTTTCGGTAACTCCTAAACCATCTCTTTCATTTAAAGCAATTCCATTGATGGTTACATCGCCTTTAATAACAAAAGCATATACACCATTTTCTGGTTTATTTAATGAGTAGGTTGACGCAACTCCGTTATCAAAATTTCCAAGCGTAAACCATGCGTTTTGATTTATCCAAACTGCTTCTGCATTATTAGGTGCAACAACGGTTTGCAATTTGTTCATTCTGCCTTCTGCAGGAAATGATTTTTGTTCGTAACGAGATTCAATATTTCTTTTTGCTGGCATTACCCATATTTGTAAAAACTTCACTTCTTTGTTGTGATTGGCATTTTTTTCACTGTGTGTTATGCCACTTCCTGCACTCATAATTTGCACATCGCCTTGTTTAATTATTTCGTTTCTTCCGGTAGAATCATTGTGTTCTAAATCTCCATTTAAGGGTATAGAAACAATTTCCATATTATCGTGTGGATGTTTGCCAAAGCCCATTCCTGCAGCAACTGTATCATCATTTAATACTCGTAAAACACCAAAATTCATTCTAGTTGGTTCATGATAACCTGCAAAACTGAATGTGTGAAAGCTGTTTAACCAACCATGGTTTGCATGGCCTCTTGTATTTGCTTTGTGTAATATCGTTTTCATAATAATTCCTTTTTTTATTTTTGTAATCGTCCTTTTTGAATATCAAATACGTGTATGTACATGTATTTGTTTAAAAAAAAGCTGCTTTACAAAGTAGTAATTTTTTCTAAAAGCTCGTTTAAAGTTTTAGCTTCTTTTTCTGTTAGTGGCATTGTTTGGTTCCACATTGCATCTAACTTTATTGTAGATGTTTCTAAAACTTTCAATCCTGTTACGGTTAAACTCATCACTGTTTGTCTTGCATCTTCACAACCCTGCTCACGTTTTACCAGACTTTTATCAGTTAATCTGTCAATAATTCTAGGTACGTTCGAGTTTTTTTCAATCATTCTACTAGCAATATCTTTCACACACATTTGTTGCGGATGTTTCCCTTTTAGAATTCTTAAAACATTGTATTGTTCGTGTGTTAAACCAAATTCTTTTAACTCTTTGTAACCCAAGGTTTTTAACCACCAAGAAGTGTACATTATATTTAACCCTGCTTTTTGCATTTCACTTTTAAACTTATTACTCTGTATTGCTTCTTCTAATTTCATTGATAAAGCAAATATACATGTATATACATGTAATTTCCAAATTTTATTTTTTTTAGTATACAAGTTTAAAGTAATTTTTAAAATTGTTCAACGCTAAAGAGCTTGCAAACTATTGTAATTTTACTTCAGGAAATTTCCCATTTTACCAAAAAGACACTAAGGCACAAAGGGAAAAGTGTGTAATAAGCCTTATATTCAATAAAAAATCTCAACTATTGCTAGCTGAGATTTATATAAATTAAACACGTAATCAAGTTTTAATTAACGGTTCGATGCAAATTTCCACCAATCGCCTAAACTTTCGCAATTTGCAAATTCTTTATCAATGGTAATATAATATTTAGGTAAATGTTCTTTAAACCATTTTTCTAAAGTGGCTTGTTTCTTTTCGTCTAAAGCTCTTTCTGCAACTTTATTGTAATCTTCTCTCATATTTTCTTGATGCGGTTCTGTACGAGTTTTTAAATACACAATACGTACTTTTTTCACACCTCTATCATCAAAAGTTAATGGCTTTGAATACTCACCAACTTTTAAATTTTTAATTGCTATCACTAAATCTTTATCAAGCTCATCAATTGTAATATAGGTTGATCCATTTCTTGCTGTAATTGCTCCACCATTAAATTTACTGCCTTCATCATCGCTGTGTTTATTTACAGCTTCTCCAAAAGTTAATTTTCCGGCTACAATATTTTTTCGTACAGAATCTAATTTTTGAATAGACAATAAAATCTCTTCCTCTGTAATTGGTGGAATTCTTAAAATATGTCTAATTACTGCATCGTCCCCAGCACGACTAACCATTTGAATAATATGATAACCAAATTTAGATTTAATAACTGGAGATATTTGTCCTTCTTTTAATCTAAAACAAGCGTTCATAAAGTCTTTATCCCAAAATTTTTCTGTCCTATTAATGTTGTACATACCACCATTTTCTTTGCTTCCTGGATCTTCAGAAAATTGTTTGGCCAATGCTTCAAATTTTTTCACTCCATTTTCAACTTGGCGTTTGTACTCGTACATCTGTTTAATTACATATTCATCAACTTCTTTATTCGATTTTGGAATACTTACAATTTGGCTTAATTCAATTTCACTTTCGTAGTATGGTAAACTATCTTTTGGAATTTTATTAAAGTACGCTTTTACTTCGTTGGGTGTAATTTTTACATTGTCTACAATTTTACTACGCATTTGATCGGCCAATTTCTTCTCACGAAACGGACCTCTAAAATCGTCTTTCAATTGATAAATGGTTCTACCCGAAATTTCTTCTAGCATTTCTTTACTACCATACGCTTGAATAAATCCACGAATTTGATTGTCTAAAGCAGCTTCAATTTCTTCATCACTTACTACTAAGCTATCTTTTTCGGCTTGTAAAACCAATGCTTTTTGAATTAATTGTCCTTCTAAAAAAGCACATTCTGGGTTTGGCGGTAATTGAGCTTCTTGCCCTTGGCGTTTATAATCTGCAATAGCATTTACAACGTCTGAACGAAGGATAATTTTATCGCCCACTTGCCCAATAATTTTATCGGCAATTACCTTTTTAGGTTGTGCAAATGTTTGCGTAATTGTTAAACAGCCAATAATAAAAAACAACGAATACTTCATGTAAAATTACTTAGGCTGTAAAAATAACCATTGAAGCCTTGCCAAACACTTATTATTGGTGTTTTAACAAAAAAATGCTGTGTTTTTTTATTTGTACTTTGGGCGTTACCCGTTGGGTCGGGCTTTACGTTACAATCCCTGCTTAGCCGCAGGGTATTTTCACTTCAATCCCTAACGCAGAGAAGAAAGTCTTCGTTGATGTTAAATGAAATGCGTTAACTGTTTAATCGTAATGTCATTTCGACGATAGGAGAAATCTGTTGAGTATTCCGCCAATGTTGGTGTTCTTCACCAACATAAATTTCAGCCATTGTTGGTAAAGAATACAGATGAAAAACTATTTATATCACTAACATTATATTGTTGGTAGGCTTTGCCATACCAACAACGGCGGAAAAAATAGTGAGATTTCTCGTACCTCGAAATGACATAAAGAATGATTAGATTCCTCCTTACGTCGGAATGACAAAAAACACTATTCCACCACCAATTTTTCTATAGCTGTACCATTAGCACCCAACACTTTTACAACATATAATCCTTTGGGTAAATTAGAAATAGTAATTGAAGTATTATTTACCTGTTGAACAACAATATTCTTCACTACTTTACCCATTATATTACTAATGATTATTTGTTTTATTTTAGAAAACGAAATAGCAATTGTTTCTTTTGCAGGGTTGGGATAAATAGTGAGTGGTGAATGGTTATTGTTGAGTACAATAGATTGTATATTACTGTAAGTAAGTTTTCCATCTTTATCTACTGCTTCAATTCTATAAAAACCCCTAACCCCTGAAGGGGGACTAATAACTACACTATACTCATTGTAATTGTTATTTTTTGCAGCAATTGTACCTACTGTTACAAAATCTTTACCATTGGTGCTAAACTGAATATTAAAGTGAGCTACATTGATTTCGTTGGTTGTTGAAAACCTCACCCCCAACCCCTCTCCAAGGGAGAGGGGAGCAAGTGCAAAATGGGTAAACGTTAAAGGCACTGCTGAGTTAACAGTTACATGTACTGTATCTCTACTGTATTGCCCACATACGGTTTGCTCTAGTATATAAAAAGTACTGGTTGTTGGTTTTACAAACAAGCCACTTACATTAGTTGCAATAATATTACCACTGCTATTATACCAATTTACATTGGTAAGCCCTGTGGTAAAACTGCCTATAAAACTACTATCTCCTAAGTTAATGGTTCTATCTTGCCCTGCATCTGCTGCAAGGGTTATACTATCTAATGGCACCACTGTTACATCTTCTACATAATAACCTGCACCATAATAACCCCCAGAAGGATTTACTAAAGTAAAGTTTGTTTGATTATCGTACTTAAAATTGCCTAAAGTTAAATATTGCTCACCGCCTTGTGCTGTAAACACCCCTGCTATTTTTACCCAATTAAGGGTATCGGTAACTATATAGGGGTTTTGTACTTGTGGTGTAGCAGGTAATATTTGCAAACTGTTAGCTGTATCTACATAAACAGGGTTATTGGTAAACAACATAGCTTGATTGTTGCATGCTAACTGCCAACAATTACCCAAATTAACAAAACACTCAGCGTAATAACACTTGCTAGTTTTTAAACTATCTAATAACTTAACTGCAAAATAATTTCTACTATTTGTGCCTGGTGCATTCAAATAAAACATTCCAATATATGCAAGTCCTGTTTTTGTATTTTGAAAACCACCACTTCAACAACTAAGACCATGAGAAGGAGTAGACATATTTGAACCAACTGAAGCACAATTATTATAATATATTGCTGCTCTTTTATCTGGTTTATACCAATAATCTGGTTTACTGTTAAAAGCGTTTTGTAACGTTGATGAATTAGGACATGTTGTAAATTGTTCAAAAGAATTATTTGGAACATGATTCAATTGAGCACATACACACACATTCTTAGTTATAAGCAGTACAAACGCTATAAATATTTTTAAATAATTTTTTTTTAAATGATTAGACATTCTATTGTAAAATAATTTTTTTGGATTCATACTTATTTGTTTCTCCTAAAATTCTTAAATAATAAATTCCTTTAGATAATCCAGATAAGTTGATTTGTTGAATATTGTTATTAATATTTATTATCTGTTTCACAACTTTTCCAGTAGCATCAATAACAATAATAGATTTTATTCGGGGGTATTGTATGTTAATAACGCCATTACTTGGGTTGGGGTAAACCAATAAATTATTGGCAACTAAGGGTGCTGTGATTTTATTGGGTTGCTTTAACCTAATAAATTGCTTGCCTTGCCCGCCCCTTTGCATAGAAACGCCTTCGCAACTACTTTCAAAACTATTTATTTCGCCAGTTAGTGCATTAAATAAATTACGTACAGCATAAACGACCGTACCATATTTTACAGGGCATTGGTTGGCTAATTGCCATACTTGGTTTACATCTGGGCTCCAATTGGGGTCTTCATACATTTGCACCAACCAAGTAAAGTATTGTTGATACGCTTCGTCTAAATTATTTTGATCGGGCCAAGTATCTAGTAACATTTTTACAATAGCTGTATCGCCCATTGCCATGTACTTACCAGCATAATAAATATAATCTAAACTGCTCCACTGGCTATTATTAATAAATTGTTGTAAGCTACCACTCGATGTAACAAGCTCTGGGTTTTCTTTTAGCAATTGGTATAGTTGCTCTTGCATTACTAATAATCGGTCTTCTGCATCATCAGCAGGTAATAATACAGTGCCATCTGCAATTTCTTCTAGTAATTGCTGGCTTCTTCTGTAAGCAGTTGCACCTAAACACCTTACACAAACACCATCGGGCTGTGTTGCATATAAAATGGTATTATCGGCTATGGAGTATTTAGCACCAGGGAGAGTAGTGTTTCCAGTACCCCCATTCTCAGGGTCTAATTCAGCCACAGTATTACGCACCACAAGTTTAGATTTTGATGCCTCGCTATTATAAGAGTTAGTCATCCAATGCCCTTGGCTTTGCCAGTAGCTACTAGGAAATTCCCAACTATTTTTCAAGCCGTTGTTGGTATGGCAAAGCCTACCAACAAAAGATGTTTTCCGCCATTGTTGGTGTTCTTCACCAACAAGAATTTACTTTACTAAAACTCCCACTTTGTTATAAAATCCCATACCGCTTGTTCCGATTTATAATGCAATGCAGATGAATATTGATACTCTATTTCATTTGCTACAATTCCTGCTTTAACTGGGTTTTGGTGTACATAATTCATTTTTTGTTGCATTACCTCATTACTGTGTATTTCAATACTTAAAGCATTTCTTTCCCAAATTTGATATTTTCTGTCTTGAGCACCAACATAAAAATAAGACAACACTTTTGGATGATTATTTCTTAACTCCTTCAACATCATTTGTGCTGTGTATTTCATAAACGATTGTTGTACTTTTTCCTTTTCTTCATTATTACCTATTCGCCAAATTACATGAATATGGTTGCTCATAATTACAAAAGCAAATACTTCTATACGTTTTTCTTTTACCAAAAATCTTAAACTTTCTATTATAATATCTTTTAGTTTATCGGGCTTTAGTAAATGCTTCCATTCTAAAATAGTAGCTGTAAAAAAGTGTGGGTAATGTATTGGGTAATTCATGAATTGAAATTAATTATTTTAACCATACAGTTCTAAAAATTTTGTTGGTGAGGAATACAAATGATTATACGTATGTATATCACTAAAATTACATTGTTGGTAGGCTATGCCATACCAACAATGGCATAAAAAGTATTCATTAAAAAAGGTCAATCGTTTCTAACGATTGACCTTTTTTAAAAAGTAGTGAACGGTTATTTTATAATGTTCTTTTTATTTCTTCTTCTTCATAAGCAACAACAGTATCGCCTACTTGAATATCAGTAAATCCTTTTACGGTTAACCCACACTCGTAGTTGTTGTTTACTTCTTTAACATCATCTTTAAAGCGTTTTAAGCTGCCCAATTCGGCATAAGCACCTTCTTGACGAGGGTACACCAAAATACCATCTCTATACACTTTAATTTTATGATCACGTTTAATTTTACCTTCGGTTACATAAGAGCCTGCAACAGTTGCTTTATCAAATTTGTACACTTCACGTATTTCTACAGTTGCTACTTCTTTCTCTTCAACTTTAGGTTCTAATAAACCTTCCATTGCACTCTTAATTTCTTCAATGGCGTTGTAAATAATTGAGTATTGTTTAATTTGTACACCTTCGTTTTCAGCCAATTTATTGGCTTGTGAAGATGGACGAACGTTAAAGCCAATTAAAATTGCATCTGATGCTGCTGCTAACAATACATCACTTTCTGATATTTGACCAACTGCTTTTAATACCACATTAATGGCAATTTCGCTGGTTGATAATTTTTGTAAACTATCGCTTAATGCTTCAACAGAACCATCCACATCACCTTTAATAATGATGTTTAATTCTTTAAAGTTTCCTAATGCCAAACGACGTCCAATTTCGTCTAAAGTAATGTGTTTTCTAGCTCTTAAGCCTTGTTCACGAGAAATTTGGGCACGTTTAGTAGATACATCTTTTGCATCAGATTCATCAGCATATACTTTAAACTTTTCTCCAGCTTGTGGTGCACCACTTAAACCTAAAATAACAACTGGTGTACTTGGTGGAGCTTCTGTTACACGTTGATTGCGTTCGTTAAACATGGCTTTTACTCTACCATAATATTGACCAGAAACTATAATATCGCCTTGTTTCAAAGTACCATTTTGTACTAAAATAGTGGCAACATAACCACGACCTTTATCTAAAGAAGCTTCAATAATAGTACCTGAAGCTGCTTTTTGAGCATTGGCTTTTAGGTCTAACAATTCGGCTTCTAACAATATTTTCTCTAATAATAAATCTACATTTAACCCTTGTTTGGCACTTAATTCTTGGCTTTGGAATTTACCGCCCCAAGATTCTACCAAAATGTTCATTTGTGATAATTGCTCATAAATTTTTTGAGGGTTTGCACCATCTTTATCAATTTTATTTACTGCAAAAATCATTGGTACACTAGCAGCTTGAGCATGGCTGATGGCCTCTTTGGTTTGTGGCATTACAGCATCATCTGCAGCTACAACGATTACTGCAATATCAGTTACTTTGGCACCTCTTGCTCTCATGGCAGTAAATGCTTCGTGACCAGGCGTATCTAAGAACGTAATTCTTTTATTATCACTTAATTCTACTTCGTATGCACCAATATGTTGTGTAATACCTCCAGCTTCTCCAGCTACAACTTTTGCACTTCGTATATAGTCTAACAATGAAGTTTTACCATGATCTACGTGACCCATAATTGTAACAATTGGTGCACGACCACCTAAATCTTCTGGATTTTCTTCATCATCTTCTTCTTCATCATCAACATCTTCTACACTGGTAAAATCAACTTCAAAATCAAATTCGCTAGCCACCAATTCAATTACTTCTGCATCTAAACGTTGGTTAATAGAAACCATTAAACCAAGGCTCATACACTTGCTAATTACATCGGTAAAGCTTACATCCATTAAGTTTGCCAATTCACTTACTGTTACAAACTCAGTTACTTGTAACTTGTTATCGTCCATCGACATTCCTTCAGCAGCATCAGCAGCTTCTTGACGTTTTTCTCTACGATATTTAGCTTTTAAGCTTTTGCCTCTTCCACCACCACCAGCCAATTTAGCTTGTGTTTCTTTAATTTTATCTTGAATTTCTTTTGCGTCAATTTCTTTATCATCTCTACGAACATCTCTTCCTCTATCATTTCTGCTGTTGCCTCTTGGTCCACCACCTGTTCTTCCACCACCTGGCCTACTTTGAGGTCCACCAGGCCCAGCTTTTTGAATGCCAATTCTGTTTTGTTGACCAGCACCACTACCAGCTGCAGCAGGGCCTCTATCATCTTTTCTAAAATCTACATGTTGAATATTGCTGCCAGGTTTCTTATCTACGATAATGCGTTTGCGTTTTCTGTGTTCTTCTTTTGATCCTGGTTTTGGTCT
>JAGOUF010000241.1 GCA_018061385.1 Chitinophagaceae bacterium
CCATATGACCATAAGCAGCAGTTTCGCTGTACATTGGTGTACGTAATTTTAAACATTGCTCAATAAAGTAAGGACGCATATCAAAAATGCTTTCAATTACTTTACTAATTTCACCATCGGTTAATTCAACTTTTGCAGTACCGTAAGTATTTACATTAATTGAAGTTGGTTGTGCAACACCAATTGCATAAGATACTTGTACCAATACTTCATTTGCAACACCAGCTGCTACTAAGTTTTTAGCAATGTGACGTGTAGCATAAGCTGCAGAGCGATCTACTTTACTTGGATCTTTACCAGAAAAAGCACCACCACCATGTGCACCTTTACCACCATAAGTATCTACAATAATTTTACGACCAGTTAAACCTGTATCGCCATGTGGGCCACCTATTACAAACTTACCAGTTGGATTAATATGATATTTAATGTTGTTGTTAAACAACTTAGCATATTTCTTATACTTGGCTTTTACACGAGGAATTAATATTTCTACAATATCCTTATTAATTTTAGCCAACATTTTTGCTTCTGTATCAAAATCATCATGTTGAGTAGATACAACAATTGCATCAATTCTTACAGGAACATTGTTATCATCATACTCTAATGTAACTTGACTTTTAGCATCTGGACGTAAATACTTAATTGCTTTGTTTTCTCTGCGTAAAGCAGCCAATTCAATTAAAATTTTGTGAGCCAAATCTAAAGCCAATGGCATATAATCTTCAGTTTCGTTGGTTGCATAACCAAACATCATTCCTTGATCACCAGCACCTTGCTCTTCTTTTTTCTTCTTATCAACACCTTGGTTAATGTCTGCACTTTGTTCGTGAATGGCAGATAAAATACCACAAGAGTTGGCTTCGAACATGTACTCACTTTTTGTGTATCCAATTTTACGGATTACACCACGAGCAATTTCTTGAACATCTAAATAGGCTTTAGATTTCACTTCACCAGCAAGAACAACTTGTCCTGTGGTTACAAGAGTTTCGCAGGCAACTTTACTTTGAGCATCAAACGCTAAAAAGTTATCGATTAAAGCATCAGAAATTTGATCTGCTACTTTATCTGGATGGCCTTCAGAAACACTTTCAGAAGTAAATAAATACGGCATGAATATATTTTTTTAAAATGAGATGCAAATATAAGGTATCAACAAACACTTGATATTACAATTTCGAGTAAATTATTCTCAATCGCATTTTCCTATCTGGCCTAGCACTGTTACCTCCCAATAATTTTACTCTACCACTAGCTGGTGGGTTAAAAGGAGCAGCTGCAATTGGATAAACGGCGTTAATGCCATTGCCAGTATAAACATAATCTTCTACAGGAGAAAATAAATACAAGTCGTACACTTTCTCATTACGTGTAATAATGCCTTGTACATATCGAGTAATGTTGAAAGTATATGAAGCAATCCTTCTTCCTGATGGATCATTTTTATAAATTACATTTCCACCAAAACTATTCAAATTACCAGCTGTGCCTCCTTGCCCTAAAGAAATATCATTGGGTACATAAAAACGGAAGGCAGAAGAATCTAAGTTTTTGTTGATAGCACAGAGGAATAAATTTGGTGCAGAATATTTTTCGTAAAAAGCATCATTTTCTGCTTCTTGTTCCATTACCAATTCTGCTCTATGAATTAACCTATTGCCCATGTTTGTTTCTAAAGATGGAGTTTGAATTCTAACAAAATTACCAGGACCAGCTTGCAAGAACAACACACTATCTGCCTGTGCAGCTGGATTGCTTAAGAATGTTTGAGACTCGGAACCAGCTCTAGTTCTTATAATATTATTGCTTGCATTTGAAGTTACACCAGGTCTAAAATAACGTACAATAGTATCCATAACACTATCTCTACGTCTGTATCGATAGTACAAAGCAACTTTACTATTTGTATCGCTCAAATTAACTCTAAGTAATGTATTTGAACCTGCTTGTGGTACAATTGAAAACCCTCTAAATACACTTGAAAATTGAGCATCCGTTCTATAAGCATTGGTGCTATCAAATTCAAATAACAATCTATTGCCAAAAGCAGTAGTTAAAGGAATTCTAATTTGATTGATGGCTTCTTCACCTCTTGGTTTTACAGAATCTGCCAATTTTCTTGGGTCTGCAATGGTTGTTTCACCAATTTGTCCAGCCAAGTTCATGCTAGCATAAGAAGGATAAACTGAATCTTGTTTCAACACACTGGTTTGGCTAATTTCATATACTTTTAAATGTATTGGGTTGGTAGAATCGCCCCAATAACCTTTGTATCCCAATACCAAAACGGCTGAATCTAAAAACAAACTATCCTTACCAACTTCATAGAAATATGGATAATAGATTGGCTTAAACTCTGCATTAATGATGGCTTTAGTTTTACCCATAATTGGGTCGTTATCAATATTTCCTAAAACCATTTCTTGGAATTTAGAAATACGAATAGAATCTAAAGGAAAATTTCTGGTAACAACATCTAAAATGGTGTCTTTAGTATCAATACCATCTGTAGGTGGTATTAAACCATTTCCAATTTCTGTATTTGTTATTTTAGTGCAAGATGCAATTATCACAAAAGCAATAAGGCCCAATAGGAATTTCTTATTCACGCAGCTGAAAATTATTTAATAAGGATTATTTTTTACTTGCCTGCAAGGTCGTTGTACAATTCTAAATACTCTGTTAAATCGGTATCCCATCCTTTAAATGGAACTACTTTTTTACCTCTAACTTTAGAAAAACCATCTAACAATTCTTGTTCAGGGGTTTCTGCACCAAACGTAATAGCATCGGCATAAGTTGCACCACCTTTAAACATAGCTGTATTATTTAAATCTTTAAATACATCTAAATCTTTAGGCGTGATACTATTATTAATCAATGCCAATTTCATAAAATCGGCACCCAATTTTTCTTCAAATGTATTTTGACCAATGGTAAAAACAATTTTACTATGTGCAAAAACTGGTTCTCTTTTGTAAGCAGTTTTAATGAATGCAGGAACTAAACCACTCATCCAACCACTACAATGAATAATATCTGGAGGCCAGCCAAACTTACGTACAGTTTCTAAAGCTCCTTTTGCAAAAAATACAGTTCTTAAAGCGTTGTCATCAAACCAATTGTCTTCTTCGTCGTGAAAAACTTGCTTACGTTTAAAAAAATCTTCATTCTCTAAAAAATAAACTTGTAACCGTGCATTGGGTAAAGAAGCTACTTTAATTTGTAATGGATGGTCATCATCATCAACAGAAACATTAATGCCACTTAAACGTACAACTTCGTGTAAACGATGGCGACGTTCGTTAATAACCCCAAATCTGGGCATAATGCAACGAACTTCTAAACCTGTTTCATTGCTTTTGATAGCCAACTTATTTACAATTTCGGCAAACTCCGTTAACTCTAAATAAGGAGACATCTCTGTAGCTATAAATAAAATTCTTTTCTTTGACATCAGTTCGGCTTGTTTAGGGATAGCTTCTTTTTATAAGTTTGCAAAAGTAAACAAATTAGCCCGAAAAGCAACGCATTAACCAATTTTGGCTAATTAACCCTTATTTCTATGATTATTTGCACCACTATTTCTAGCTTACAAACTACCCTTCAGCAATTAAAAAAACAAGGTAAAGAAATTGGTTTTGTACCTACAATGGGTGCTTTACACAACGGCCATATATCACTGATTCAACAAAGCAAAAGCTACCAGTACACCACAGTTTGTAGCATTTTTGTAAATCCTACTCAGTTTAACAATTCTGCAGATTTTGCTAAATATCCTAAAACCATTGAACAAGATATTTTGTACTTAGAAGCTGCAAATTGCGATGTGCTATTTCTTCCAACAGTGGACGAAATCTATCCCAATGGAATAGCACTTAATAAACAATACAAGTTGGGTTTTATAGAAACTGTTTTAGAAGGCAGTTCACGACCTGGCCATTTTCAAGGCGTTTGTCAGGTAGTTGAAAGATTATTAAGAATTGTAGAACCCCATTTTTTGTTTCTTGGTAAAAAAGATTACCAACAATGTATGGTAATTACCCAATTGGTGAGTTTAATGAATTGGACTGAACAACTACAAATTGTAATGGGTGAAACTTTGAGGGAACCATCTGGCTTAGCCATGAGTAGCAGAAATATGCGGTTAACGGAAGAACAAAAACTAAATGCAACAGCCATATTTTCAACACTGCAATTTGTACAACAAAATATTTCCAAACTTAGTATCAATGAACTTATAGAACAATCTACCTATTTCTTGCATCAAAACGAATTTGAGCAAATTGATTACGTTGCTATATGCAATGCAATAACATTAGAACCAATTCAAGAATTTAATGCTGACATACAAACCGTTGTTTTAATTGCTGCATTTATAGGTAGTGTAAGATTAATAGATAATTTGGTTCTGAATTCACAATTAAACTAAACTGTAATTTCTAAAAAACACCAAGCAATATTTTTGTAGTTATTAAAATGAAATAGCCATTTTAGATTGCGGAATAATTATTTCAACACAACAAATAAACTACAGTTTACAATTGCTTACTTAAATTGCCGTTGCAATATCGATACATGAAAAAGAAATTAATTCAAATATTCAAATATTTACTCTTCTTTGGATTGGGTGT
>JAGOUF010000242.1 GCA_018061385.1 Chitinophagaceae bacterium
CGTGTAAACATTATGAAACCCCATTTTTCGAAACCAACTGGCACAAACATGATGAGCATGAACTTATTTTAATTACTGCAGGTAGCGGTAATGCACTAATTGGAGATTATATTGGTGAATATGTAGTAGGAGATATTTTTTTTATTGCTAGCAATTTGCCTCATTGGTTTAGAAAAACCAATCCAAAAGATTTTGGTAGTGCTATGGTAATTCAATTTAATAAATCTTTATTTGGTGATTCATTTTTACAGCTTCCTGAAAACAAACAAATACATCAACTTTTACAAAAAGAGGATGCGATACAATTGAAAGGAAAATTGAGCAAAGAAATTGAAATTGCTATTAACCAATTGTCACAATCAAAACCATTTAATAAACTGATTTTATTGTTGCAAATACTCATGAGAGTTGCAACCACAAATAGTTACCAAAAGCTTACACAAAATTTCAATACGCCAAGTTCTGAAGTAAATCCAGTTATTGAAAAAATAATTGACTTTTCATTCAACCACTATTTAGAACCTATAACATTAAAACAATTAGCCAGCTTAGCAGATATGAGTATTCCAACTTTTTGTAGGTTTTTTAAAAAGAATTTGAAGAAAACATATTTTGATTTTTTACAGGACTTAAGAATTGGGCATGCTTGCAAACTACTTACCAATACACAAAAACCTATTTTACAAATTTGTTATGAAAGTGGCTATAATAGTTGGGCACATTTTAGCAAACAATTTAAAGAACTTAAGCAAATTACACCAAAAAAGTATAGAAATCAGTTTGAGTAATTGCTTAGTTAAATGTTTTTTTGCTTTTAAATAGACGGTTTTCCTAATTTTTTTCCACTAAATTGAAAATAATTAAAAAAGATTGCTCTAATTGCAGAGATAACCTTACTTTTGCCGTCCTAATTTTTAACAGTCATGTTAGCAGTAGTCAAAATCGCAGGTCAACAATTTAAAGTACAAACAGGAGATAGTTTGTACGTTCCTCATTTGCAAGGAAATACCGGAGACAAAGTTGAATTCAACGATGTTTTAATGGTAGATAATAGTGGTACATTAACTGTAGGCGGTGCTGTAAAGGCAACTGTTACAGCTGAAATACTTAGTAGTTTGGTGCAAGGAGATAAAGTAATTGCTTTTAAAATGAAACGAAGAAAAGGTTTCAGAAAAAAGCATGGTCACAGAACTCATTATACCAAAATAAGAATTGAAAGTATTGCTTAATTCTATTACAAATGATTAATTTCAAATAAAAAATATTTGAAATTTGTATTTAAAAAATTTATACAATGGCACACAAAAAAGGTGAAGGTAGTGTAAAGAACGGACGTGACTCAAACAGTAAACGTTTGGGTGTGAAAATATTTGGTGGTCAACCAGCCACTTCTGGAAATATTATAGTTCGTCAACGTGGTACAGTTTATCATCCTGGTAAAAATGTTGGTCTTGGAAAAGACTTCACATTATTTGCTTTAACTGATGGAACTGTTGAGTTTAGAAAAACAAAAAACTCGAAAACAATTGTTTCTGTTAGTGAGATTGTAGTAGCTGCATAAAAAAAAATTTTGTAGTTAGAAATTTAGTTTTATTTTTATGGTATTAACTAACCATTAAATTAAAAAAAATTATGGCAACTGCAAAAAAAGCTGCTCCAAAAAAAGCCGCTCCTGCAAAAAAAGCTGCTCCTGCAAAGAAAGCTGCTCCAGCTAAAAAAGCTGCCCCTGTAAAGAAGGCTGCTCCAGCTAAGAAAGCTGCTCCAGCTAAGAAAGCTGCTCCTGCAAAGAAGGCTGCTCCAGCTAAAAAAGCTGCTCCTGTAAAAAAGGCTGCTGCTCCAGCTAAAAAAGCTGCCCCTGCAAAGAAGGCTGCTCCAGCTAAAAAAGCTGCTCCTAAGAAGAAATAATTTCTTTCTTAAAAGCGTTAATAAAAAAGCCCTGTATTTATTACAGGGCTTTTTGTTTGTGGCAAATTAAAATTATTAAATATAGTAGTTGCTATTTTCTTCCATTTTTTCCGTAATAAAAAAAGCCTTACAACTAAATCATTGTTTTCAACTTTTCAACAACAATATCAACTTCATTTTTTGTATTGTTTTTGCTAAAACTAAACCTTACAGTAACTTGATTTGGGTTGCTGTTAATGGCTCTAATAACATGGCTTCCAGCATCTGCACCACTTGTGCAAGCACTACCACCACTTGCACAAATATTGTTAATGTCCATATTAAACAATATCATTTCACTTTTTTCAGTTTTCGGAAAACTAGCACTTAAAACAGTGTACAAACTTTTTCCAAGTACATCTCCATTAAAACTAACATTTGCAATTTGTTGTTGCAATTGTTGCATCATATACAACTTTAAACTGTTTATATGTTGTCTATCAGCTTCATGGTTTGCTGTAGCCATTTCTAACGCTTTTGCAAAGCCCACAATACCATATAAATTTTCTGTACCAGCTCTCATATTTCTTTCTTGAGAACCTCCATGCACAAATGGTGTAATCTTTACATTCTCGTTTACGTACAAAATACCAACACCTTTTGGCCCATGAAATTTGTGCCCTGCACCAGTAATAAAATGTACTGGTGTATTTCTTAAATCAAACGGAAAATGACCAACAGTTTGTACCGTATCGCTATGGAAAATAGCATTGTATTGTTTGCATAAATTACCCACTGCATGAATATCTAAAATATTACCAATTTCGTTATTGGCATGCATTAAAGTAACCAAGGTTTTTTCTGGGGATGACGCAAGTAGGCTTTCCAAATTTTCTAAATCAACATGACCATTGGCATGTAGTTTTACATAGCTTAATCTGGCTTCTCCAGTTTTAGCCAAATGTTCTACTGTATGTGTTGTTGCATGATGTTCTATAACACTACTAATAATATGTTTACAACCTAAATCTTTTATCGATGCAAGAATGGCTGTATTACTACTTTCAGTGCCTCCACTTGTAAAAAATATTTCTGCAGGATGAGCATTTAAAATTTTAGCAACTGATTTACGTGCATTTTCAATAGCCATTCTACTCTCTCTTCCATAACTATAAATTGACGATGGATTGCCAAATTTTTCAGTTAAATAAGGCATCATTGCCTCTAAAACTTGTGGGTCTAAAGATGTTGTAGCAGCGTTATCAAAATAAATTCTTGTTGTACTCATTGGTTGTTTTTTGGGTAATTGACTATAGTATTTCTAATCGTCTTTACTGGCGTCGCTCCCTTCAAGGCCTTGTATTTTATTCAACTTTTTTAAATACAAATATTTTTTTCTCCTTCAAAACTGTGTTAAAGAAAAGGTGAATAAACATTCTTTTGTACAAGTGTGCGACGCAACTGGTGTTGATGGTTATACTAACAGCTGGTAGCAAAAATAAAAAAATCTCACTTATTCAATGAGATTCTTTTTAATATATTGTAAATGCAAAAATTACATTACTTCACTTATATCTTTCATAATACGTTTAGCAATATTATCGGATGTAGTTTCAAAATTGCTTTCACTATAAATACGAATAATAGGCTCTGTATTGCTGGTACGTAAATGCACCCAATCTGTTTCAAATTCGATCTTTAAACCATCTTCGGTATTAATAGGATTGTTTTTGTATTTCTTTTTTATTTCGCCAAATATTTTTTGAACATCAACCCCTTTATCCAATTCAATTTTGTTTTTACTCATAAAATAATTGGGATACGTATTTCTTAGTTGACGAACACTTTTTTGTTCGTGTGCCAAGTGTGTTAAAAATAAAGCAATACCAATTAAAGCATCACGTCCATAATGTAAATCTGGTACAATAATTCCACCATTGCCTTCTCCCCCAATTACAGCATTTACAGCCTTCATTTTGTTTACAACATTTACCTCACCAACTGCACTTGGAGTATATTCTCCACCATATTTTAAAGTAACATCTTTCAATGCTCTTGTAGATGACATATTGCTAACAGTATTGCCCTTCTTATGCTTTAAAATATAATCTGCAACTGCAACCAAAGTATATTCTTCGCCAAACAAACTGCCATCTTCACAAACAAAGCAAAGTCTATCTACATCTGGATCTACAGCAATTCCTAAATGAGCATTTTGTTTTTTAACCTCATTACACAACTCAGTTAAATGTTGTGGCAATGGTTCTGGATTGTGTGCAAACTTTCCGTTTACTTCAGCATTTAAAACAGTAACATCTTTTAAGCTAACACCCAAAGCTTTTAACAATGCAGGTACTGCAAAAGCACCACTACTGTTAATAGCATCTACTACAATTTTAAATTTGGCTTTTTTAATTGCAGCAACATCTACCAATGGATAATTAACCACTGCTTCAATATGTTTATCTAACATAGTTTCATCGGTAACACAAGTACCCAATTTATCTACTGACGCAAATGAGTAGTCGTCTTTTGCAGCAATTTCTAACAATGCAGCTCCGTCGTTGCCGCTAATAAATTCACCTTTTTCATTTAGCAATTTCAACGCATTCCATTCTTTGGGATTGTGGCTTGCAGTTAAACTAATACCACCTGCAGCTTCATGAAAAACAACTGCCATTTCTTCTGTTGGCGTTGTACTTAAGCCTACGTCAATAACATCTATACCCAATGCAATTAAGGTATTTACTAC
>JAGOUF010000243.1 GCA_018061385.1 Chitinophagaceae bacterium
TACATTATTTGCATAGAACTTCTAGATTTAGCTTTAAAGCATTCCGTAAGCTAAAAGAAATTGTACAAAATGTAGATATTGTTCATGTGCATTCAAGATACAATTTGCGATATTATATGACCGCTAAATTTTTGGTAGGAATTTCAAAACCAAAAATATTTTTTCATGAACATGTACCAAGTTATGCAATAGATAAGTTTACAAAATTCTTATTCAGAAAAGTACATGCTTATGTAGCTGTACAAGATGATATGAGAAAATGGGCTGTTGAAAAAGGGATGGTTAAAAATAGCAATGCTTTTTATTTAGCCAATACTGTTGTTGCCCCAACTGTTAAAAAAGAAGTGAATAGCAATAAGCATAAAATAATCATGGTGGGCAATTATCGTCCTCAAAAAAATCAATTATTTGCTGTTTCAGTATTGGCAAAATTACCAGAAGAATATACAATTGATATTTATGGAATGATAGATGATAAATTGTACTACGAAAGGTTGCAAAATCACATTCAAACCTTGCAATTAGAACATCGAGTAAATTTGGTAAAAGGAGTAAGCAATATTTATGAAAAAATTAGTGAATATGGATTGGCTTTACATACTTCATTAGCAGAAACTGGGCCATTGGTGTTGGTAGAATATTTGTATGCACAAATTCCTTTTATTACTTATGAAACTGGGGATGTTGTTTCTGTTATCAAAAATCAATTACCTAATTTTATTGTACCTACATTTGATGAGCAAGATTGGTTAAATGCCATTGAGAAAATGCAACAGATCAATAATTTTGAGGAGACAAAAAGCTTAATGACAACTATTATAAATCAACATTTTTCTGAGGAAGCATATTATACGCAATTGTTGAATATTTATCAACAACTCGTTTAACGAATTACTATGTATCAAGATAGAATGCTTATTAAATACGGACTTGCAGCAATGATTGGAATACTTATGGGTTTCAAAATATTGCCACCTGTATTTACTGGTATTTTATTTGGAGGATTAATGCTAGCTTTTATAATTTATGCTTTTAATAATAAAATTGAAGATGCCTTACTAATATTGCCTTTTATAGTGTTTGGCGAAATATTTTTTAGAGGTCATGCTAGGGCATACTTGCCTTATTTAAGTGTACAATACATGTATATTATTGGGTTTGGAATTTTATTGGCAAAAAATAAACTCCAGAAAAAAAACTTTCACTTTCCACCTATTGCAATGTTGCTTGCGTTTTTTGTTTTAGAAATTTTAAATGGGTTCTTAGCAGAAAAACAAATTGTAACAAGAGGTATTCAAACAAATTCATTGGCTTTATTGTTGCCAGCATTGTGGGCATCATTTTATAAATTTTCACCTTCTTTTATAAATAAATTATTAGACAATGTTAGAATTGCCACCGTTTTTTTAGCAGGTATCGTTTTGGTGGCTCACTTGCAAGGTAAAATTGATTATGGCAATGCTTCCAATTCAGATGCAAGTAGTAATATGGCACCTGTACAGTTGAGTGCATACTTGGGATTGGGGTCTATTTTATTTTTGATTTCTGTACTCAATCCTTTTGATAAAAGATCTAAAATAATACAACTTATTTTTTTAGTCATTATTTCAACTTTAATGGTTCTAACTTTTTCAAGAGGGGGCTTGTATTTTTTAGGTGTTGTTGCTTTAATTTATTTGTTTTTTAATAGAACAAATTTGGGTAGTTATTTTAAATTTCTAATTTTCTTACCAATTGGATTAATTATTTACAATTTCGTAGTGGTAGAAACTGGTGGTAAAATTGTAGATCGTTACAATGCACAAGGTGCATCCAATAGAGAAGAACTTGTACGAATTGGTTTTTTAATTTATTTAGAACATCCTGTAATTGGTATTGGAACGGGTAATTACAATACGTATATCAAAAAAAATAAATTATTTGCACTTGAATCTGGTGCACATAACGAATTTGTAAGAGTAGCTGCCGAACATGGTACAATTGGTATTGTAATTTTTTGGGGATTCTTTTTAGCCTTGTTACGACATATTTTAATCAGGCCTAAACCATCAAAAGATTATGGGGTTTACTTTTTAGTATTGTTTGCTTTAATTACAGTTCACAATGGATTAAAAGTTTCTGTACAACCTTTTTTATTGATACTAGCAATTGCAATTGCACCAATTGGTGCTAGCACAAAACAAATGACCAATGTATCAGCTAAGCAACACAGAGCCTAGTCAACTAAACGATTTAGCCATTTGTCAAATGGCTTGTTTTCCAAAATCATTCAACACACAGTTGGGCAAAAACTATATTGCAAAATCGCTTAATTGGTTTTTGCAAAAAGACACACGTTTCTTATTTCATGTAATGTGTAACAACGAAGTAGTAGGTTTTTGTGGTGGTTTTGCTCCTCAATTTTATGGTGATGGAAGTAGTAGTGGTATGTTACAATTTGCATTTAAAGAAGCTGTAATGGGTATTGTAAAAAAACCATGGCTTTTAGTAAATAAAGAGTTAAGAAACTATTATCCATTTATAGCTAGAAATATTAAAAAGAAGTTAGGATTAAAAAAAACTTTAGCAGCCGAAACTAAACCAACCAATTATGTATTTAAAGAAAGTGTAGGATTGGTAGTTATTGGAGTACATCCAGCGTATAGAGGTAAAGGTATTTTTGAAATTTTAATGAAAGAGTTTGAACAAAAAGCTCTTCAACTAAATATAAAAAATTGCAATCTTTCTGTTAGAGCAGACAATGCAAGAGCAATTGCAGCATACACTAAAATGGGATGGCAAATTCAATCTCAAAAAGACAACGCCATCATTATGTTTAAACATTTGTAATCGCATTTATTTTCATGTCGTTTTTCAATAAAATTTACAATCATAGTCCACTAGCTCTTCAAAACCTAATGGTTTCTGCTTATGGCTATGCATGGAAGAAAAGAAGATTTGGTGGCATCTTTGAACAAGATTTGGTGGCTGCAAAAAATAGAGAAAATTTTTCAACAAATCAATGGGTAGAATTTCAGCAAGCTGAATTACAAAAAATACTGCTGCATGCTCAAGCTCAGGTTCCATATTACACCCAAAAATTTGCTCAAGCAGGATTGAGTACAGAAAAATTAGCTTCAATAGATTTAAGTACATTAAATCAAGTTCCAATTTTATCAAAACAAGATTTAAGAGCGTTTGGAGCCACCACTTTATTGGCAAGAACAAGAGAACATGGAGGTAGCTTTTTTGCAAGTAGTGGCAGCACTGGTACACCAACACAAGTTTTATTTTCTCATTCAATGCACCAACGTTGGAGTGCAATTTTTGAAGCAAGAATTAGACATTGGGCTGGTGTAAATAGATTTACGTCAAGAGGTATGATTGGTGGAAGAAGGGTTTTGCCAGATGCTTCAAATACATCACCATTTTACAGATATAATTTTTTTGAAAAACAAGTTTACTTTTCTGCATATCATATCAGTGCTCAAAATATTTCCAATTATGTGCAAGGTATAAACAAGTACAATGTGCAATACATGACGGGTTATGCAATGAGTAATTACTTTTTAGCACGATTTATACAGGAATCAAACATTCAGGTAAACGAACAAAGAGCAGTAATTACAAGTAGTGAAAAATTAACTCAAGAAATGAGAGACACTTTTAAAGCTGCTTACAATTGTAAAACTTTTGATAGCTGGAGTGGTGTTGAAGCTTGTGCTTTAGTAAGTGAATGTGAGCATGGAAGTTTGCATATTAGTCCAGATGCTGGTATTGTTGAATTGTTAGATGACAATATGAAACCTGTGCCACCAAACACTTTAGGCAATGTGTATTGTACAGGTTTTTTAAATTACGATCAACCATTAATTCGTTATGCCATTGGTGATAGCATGATTTTAAGCAATGAAACTTGTACTTGTAAAAGAAGCATGCCAGTAATTAAAGAAATTGTAGGACGAACAGAAGATGTTGTAATTGGAAAAGATGGCAGAGAAATGGTTCGTTTTCATGCAATATTTAATGGGCTAACATCTGTTGCAATGGCACAAGTAATACAACAGAAAATTGGAGAAATTATATTAAAAGTAGTACCTGTTGCGTTAAAGGTGAGTGAACAAGAAATTGAATTGATGAAACAAAGAGTTTTCAGTCAATTAGGCGATATAGAAATTATCATTGAAGAAGTAAACGATATTCCATTAACCGCAAATGGAAAATTTAAAGCGGTTATTTCAAGCGTCCAAAGAAATTCAAAAATCATTACATGAAAATTGTAACAGTAATAGGGGCAAGGCCACAATTTGTTAAAGCTGCAGTTGTATCAAGAGCATTACAGCAAACCAAAAATGCTACAGAAATCATCATTCATACTGGTCAACATTATGATGCCAATATGAGCGATATTTTTTTTGAAGAAATGAATATTCCTAAACCAACGCATCATTTAAACATTCAAGAAAGCTTACATGGTGCAATGACAGGTAAAATGATACAAGGAATTGAACAAATTTTGCTCGAAGAGAAACCTGATTGTTTGCTTGTTTATGGCGATACAAATAGCACTTTGGCTGGAGCATTGGCTGCATCTAAATTACACATTCCAATTGCACATGTTGAAGCTGGTTTAAGAAGTTTTAACATGAAAATGC
>JAGOUF010000005.1 GCA_018061385.1 Chitinophagaceae bacterium
TGCATAGCAACATTTTCTCTATGTGTATCATCCATTGCATGATATATGCGATTTGCATAAATTTTATATTCTGTATTTTTCCATTTGCTATTGGGATTGTTTTTTAATAAGCTAATTGAAAAAATTCTTGCTTCTGCATAACCAACATCCATGGGTAATGACGGATATCCAATGTTCCATCCATCATCCAATAAAATATCGGTTTTTAAAGTAGTTTTTTCATTTACTAAATACAAGGCCGATAAACCATAATTCACTTTTTTATAAGCAGAATATGGAACAACAGTTCCACCACTACTTTTATAATCTGAAGCATTTCTATAAGTTACATTTCCTCGAAATGCCCATTTGTTTGAACTATAATTTAGTACAGCCGATTCAAAAAATGCATTTGCTGCTGTTTGATAGCCACTGCTTAAATTGCCTGTTAATTTATTGTTGAACTCAATATCTGGAGATACCATTTTTAAATTAATGGTTCCGCCAAGTGTAGATCCAAATTGAGTTCCATGAGATGTTTGTACTTGAATAGATTGTAAATTTTGCGGTTCAACATAGATTGAAACAGGATCCATTTTATCGGTACAAGCTCCATGAATTCTCATCCCATCAATTAGTAAATTAGATTGACCAGTATTGTACGATCTTATTAAAGGCTCTGTTCCATAGCTGCCTCTTTTGATCATATTG
The DNA here is from genome assembly GCA_018061385.1 of Chitinophagaceae bacterium. Classification (GTDB taxonomy): domain Bacteria; phylum Bacteroidota; class Bacteroidia; order Chitinophagales; family Chitinophagaceae; genus UBA1930. Next base: position 691 of record JAGOUF010000005.1, read on the forward strand.
ATTTCTGGCAATCTCGATAAAATATCTTCTGTAGTTGCATTTTTATTGGCAATAAAAAAATCTTTTAAAGCTTCTGTCTGATTTTTTAAACAAGTTTTAACCGTAACCTCATTTAGCCGAATAACAACAATTGAATCTGTAGAAAGATCTTTTTTTTGTGCTTGACTAAAGTTGACAAAACCCAATAAACCCAATATGCTTAAGGTGACTATTTTTTTCATAACAAAAAAATTAAGCCTCACTAAGTTTTTTTTAGTGAGGCATTAGATTAGAAAGTAAAATCAAAATAATGTGTAGAATCTGCATAAGTAGTACCAGACTTAAATGTTAAGCTCAATCTCCAGAGTCCCGTCATGGTAAAATTCATTTTTCCTTTATAATGGCCATTGCCCACATGCACAGGATCTACATTATTGGGAGAACCATGATTCATAGTTGGCATTGTTGGAGCAAATGTTGCCGTTAAAGAACTATCTGCAGGAAACATCATCATAGATTGTTTTTTGTATACCACAAATTCAAAATCGTTGATACCAACAATTGGTTTTGCAGGAGGTATAAATCCTACAAAATATTTACTTGAATTATCAATCATTGATATAAATGAAAACATTTTTGCAGCAGCTGGATCTTTTACATTTAAATTAAAAGTTACTGAACCAGTTTTGTTGTTTACCTTATTTTCAACAGCAACAGCAACCGTCCAACTACCAGCAGTAGAAGGCATAATAAAACTTACACTACAAGGAAATAATTTATTTACTGCAATGTTTGATGAAGGATTTTCTTTTGGTGCAGAATGACTCATGGTTGTCATATCCATTGTTGGCGTTACAACAATTTGAGCGTTTTCTACAAAAGCATTGGTGGTTGAATCGTATAAGGCTATATACAATTTATTGTAGCCTGTAAATGCCGAATCGGTTGCATAAATTTCAACCTTAGTTGCTGCACCTGCTGCATAACCACTTGCCAATTTAAGATAACCTGCAGTTGGATTGATTTCGTGAAGATCATTGTTTTTGGTACAACCAATAAATGCAAAACTAAAAACTGAAAATAAAAGGGCGGTATAAATAAAATTTCTTTTGTTCATTGCTGAAAGTTTAATAGAAAATGTAATTGAATAAATAGAATAGCGTACTTATAACCTCAACTTGCATTTGCAAAAGGCATAAGCATTCTTTCAAACAGACAGATTTGTTTGAATTAAAATAAATTACTTGTAAATACTAACAATGAACAGAAGGTGGGTGGAAAATACTTGAGCAATACATGAATGGTTTGTGCTGAGAAGTATAAAGCTGAAACTCATTAGAAACAAGCGTACTGTTTGTTGCCACTTTAGCTTTCTCAAAAAGAACAAATGGATCAAACTTTAAAGTAATATTTATTAACTCGTGATTCTTGTTTTCTTTAGTATCGGTTTGATTGAGTTTATTTAATTTTTTTTGTAAATAACATTTACCGTTACAATGCAATTTGGGTTTGCTTTTATTAATACAATATTTTTCTGTTAACGATTGTTGATTGGCATAAAATATAGACACAAACATGGAGGGAGCAAATGTTTGCAACGATAAAAAAACCAATAGAAAAAACGTTATTAAAGATTTCATAAAATGAAGCTGTCCAATATTGCAAAGTAATGTTGGGCATTAAAATAAATTTCTGACCTTAGTCATATTTTTTTCTTTTTATCATAAACACAAAGGCGATATTATATCACAACAATACAATTGTAAATATATACTTTAGTATAAATTAACTATACGAAGCTGATTAAACTAGGTTGATGAAACATTCTATAATTTTTCTTTGAATGAAACAAGAGATATTTGTAATTCAATAGAAGAAACAACAAAACATTTAAGTTTTTAAGATGAATAAATTTTTGCAACAAGTATATTTTAACAATACACTTCAACTATACTTATATGTATTGTGCATAATTGTAGGAGCAGTTTTGTTTAAAAGATATGTCTCAAAATATTTAGCTGGTTTATTATATAACTCAGCAACAAAAACTAATAAAAATTTACACAAGCAAGCTTTTTGCAATTTGGTGGTGCAACCATTGGATACTTTCTTGGTTTTATTTACATCGTTTGTTGCAATTGATAAACTGCACTTTCCTGAAGTATTAGATTTTACCATCTTTAAAGCCACTTCAAAATCTATCATTGATAGTATTGTAAATGGAACATTAATTACAGTGTTTATTTGGTTGTGTTTAAGAGTAATAGATTTTATTGCATTGATACTAGAAGAAAAAGCCAGTGCAACACACGATGTAACTGACAATCAGCTCATTGTTTTTTTCAAAGATTTTTTCAAAGTAATTTTGGTACTAATAGGAATTTTGTTGGTTCTCAGATTTTCATTTCATCGAAATATTGGCAATTTGCTTACAGGCTTAAGCATTGTTGGTGCTGCAATTGCCTTATCTACAAGAGAAAGTTTAGAAAACCTCATTGCGTCCTTCATTATATTTTTCGACAAACCTTTTGTAACGGGAGATTTAGTAAAAGTGCACAACTTTACAGGAACGGTAGAAAAAATTGGATTAAGAAGTACAAGAATTAGAACTGATGTTAAAACCTATATTACTGTTCCAAATAAACAAATGGTAGACAGTATTTTAGACAATATTTCTTTACGAACCCAGCGTAAAGTGGAAATTAAATTAGAAATTAGTTTAAGCACCAGTGTCGAAAAAATAGAACAACTAACACCAGCATTAAAGTATATATTAACTCACTACGAAGCCATTGAAAACAGCATTGTTTTTTTTATGGAAACTGGTAAAACGGCCCATGTTTTTATAGTTGATTATTTTACCAACACAACACAATCAATAGAAGAGTTTAATAGCGATAGAGAACAAATTAATGTAGCAATTTTAAAACTATTACAAACATTACAAATTGAACTTGCAGCTAGTAGTACCGATATAAAATTGCACAACGATAACAAATGATGGTATTAAAAAACAACCAATTAACCATTGTTAAACAGCTTTTGCTTTTACTACTGCTGGTATTGGTAGCAAACTGGTTTTTTACTTTTCAATTGGTATGTTTAAAAGATGACAATTCTTTTTATTACATGCCCGTTCGTATGTATTTGAGCGATGCTTTGCACAAAGGAGGTTTGCCATATTGGAACCCTTATTTAATGAATGGAGTTCCACAATATGCCGATATGCAAGGTGCAGTTTGGAACCCCATTGCATTTACTTTTTGTTATGTTTTCAAATATAACCATACGCTATTTTTAACAGAGTATATTGTATATATTTTGCTTGCAGCTATTGGTGCTTATAAATTATTTAGTTTAATTACTAATAACAAATTGTTGTTATTTACTGCCGCTACAATTTATATATGCAATGGATTTGTAAGTGGCATTGCCAACTTTATTAATTGGACGGCATCTTTAGCTTTTATTCCTTGGGTATTGTATTTCTTTTTTTCAATTTTACAAAAACCAACTTATCAAAAATCTATAGCTCTAGGTGTTGCGTCATGGTTAATGTTGGTTTGTGGTTATCCTGCATTTATTGTTTATACAACATATTGTTTAATGGCCATTGTTCTATTCTTTTTTATAAAAGCAATTCAACAAAAGGAACTAAATATTGTACTTAAAAAAATTGGCTTTTTGTTATTGGGTTTGTGCATTGCCTTGTTATTAAGTTTGCCTGCACTAATGGCTTATATAGAATTTTTGCCATTTTATAATAGAGGAAAAGATTTAGCAACCGATCTGCCTTTTAGAGATTGTTTTTATCCTCAATTTTTAAGCTCTTTATTTATTCCAAGTAGTGTTTATAGTAAAACCTATGATTTGCTTTGCCATAGTGCAAACAGGGATATTTATTTTGGAGTGCTGCCTTTAATTACTGTAGTATTATTTGCGGGGAAACTTAAAAAAATTAGAACCCCCTTTATTATTTTACTTACCTCAATTGCCATTTTTACATTTGTATTTTTATTTGGATTTTTAACACCATTGGGTAATTTTTCATTTAACTATTTACCATTAATGGGTAGCTTTAAATGGAGTGCTGCTGCAAGAGTTTTTTTAATACTATTGTGTATTGCAGCAATTGTTTATTATTTACAACATCAAAAATTTACATTAACCAATCATCAAACAATTACTGTAAAAATTATTTGTATTGGAATGTTGATAGGCATTGTAGTTACATTTTATTTTACCAATCAATATGCTGTTTTTGAAACAACAAAACACAAGCAAGTATTTTATTTAAATACAGTTGTGCAAATTGTTTTGGCAATAATTATTTTATTAAAGACAAATACAATTTTTAAAAAACCAATGTTGTTTTGTTGGATTGTTGTTGTAGATCTTTTACTGAATTATAGCATTGGTATGGCAATAACTGGCATTGGTAATGTACCACCCAAAGTGTTTAACAACTACGCCACTAGTTTTTACAAACAACAACCCAATGAGTATTTAAAGCATCCACTAGCATTAAACAGAAAGCTCTATATGTTTAATCCATGGACCAATCACAATGCTTCAAAAATTATGAATGGAGCAACATTTTTAATGAGCAATACCATTTTTAGTGGCTACGAAAAAATGTTTATTCAAGATACTTCTAACGAACGTATTTTACGAAATCATGCTTTTGCTTTTAGTGAAGATGTTGATAGCGTTGTTATTCATTCGGCTAACATTAATTACACCAATATCGACCTAAGTATTTTTTGTAATAAACCTGGAAATATTGTACTTCAACAAAACAATTACTATAAATGGAAAGAAGTAAACAATTTGCCCATTCGTACATGGAACAATTGTTTTATGCAATTGCCGGTAAAAGCAGGAGTAAACAATATACATCTACAATACAATAAAGGCAATTATTGGTTATGGATGAAATTGAGTTACTTGTTTTTAATGCTGCTTTTAGCAGTGTATTTATTTGGTAGCCGAAATAAAATATTGACCACCCAAAGGCAACCATGATAAGTGTTTTTCTAACTTCAATAGAGGTCTAATAAATTTCCAACCAGGAAAAAAAGTGAGGTATTTTACAAAATTTATTTTCCAACCAGTTTGCTTAAATAGTTTGGTAAAGTGTGCAACTGATAACAAATGTGCGGTACCATCAAACACACAAGTTTTTACTAAATATTGAGTACCTAAGTTAAAAGGATTGTGTTCAAACAAATACAATCTACCACCTTTTTTTAATACACGCTTTGCTTCAATCATTAACGCTTCATGCTCATCTAATGGTACATGATGAAAAATACAAGCAATAAAAATGGCATCAAAACTTTCACTTTCAAAAGGAACATTTTTACCATCAAACCACTGAAATTTGGTATTGGGTGCATGTTTTAATTTGGCTACATCAATACTTTCTTGAGAAACTTCTATTGCGTCAACCTGCCACAACGGAAATTTTTTGTACATGTATTCAGCAGTGTAGCCATCGCCACAGCCCAAATCCAATAAACGTAAGGGTTCGTTTTTTTCAAATTCTGCCAACCAATTTACTTTAATATCTACAAAGTGTAAACTATTAAAACCGGTAATTTTTAAATTCTCGTTGTGTAGCTCTCTATAATCTTTTGCGTATTGATCAAACTCGGCCATGTAAAAATTTGTACTTTGTAAAATAGTATTTTGATGCAAGATTATTGAATGTTGGCAACAATTTGTCCTAATTCTTTATCAATTGCCCCTGTGTTACCATATTCAACAACTCTACCAACTTCTTTCCCCTTTTTATCAATGATAATAAATGTGGGCACGTTTAAAATAGCAAACTTTTTGTGCAAACTTTTAAAAGTGGTTTTGGCTCTATCTACACCAATTAAATAAACTTGATTTTCCGGAAAGCCACTTTTATCAATGAGTTTGTAAAACAAAGGCAACAAGTTTTGTGTATCATGACACCAGGTACCTCCAAAAACCATGATGGTAAATTTGTCTTTATTTTTTTCAAAAGCAGCTATTGCGTCAGCATTTGGATTGGCATATTTGTAATTGTCGTTAAACCATTTAAACGCTGTATCTTTTTCTAGAGTAGAACGTTGAATAGAGCCAGTTAAAATTTTTGAATTTCCTTCATGGCCCTCATCTCTTGTAACAACATAATCATTCTTTAACAATGGTTTTAAATACAATGTATTGCATGAACTTGCTAAAAAAACTACAATAAATAAACAGGCAAAATATTTCATGTTTTTTAAAATTAAGCTGGTAAGGTAGCTTTCAACTCCAATAAAAAAGATCTAAATTTTGTTAAAGATTGAACCAATTGTTGTTGAGTATCGGCTTTCTTTTTATTTTCTTTCAAATACTTTTTTGCTCCATCTACAGAAAACTTTCTGTTGCGTAATAAAAAATAAATAATTTGTAAATTCTTAATATCTTCTACTCTAAACAAACGATCGCCTTTTCTGTTTTTTCTCGGTTTTAAAATATCAAACTCGGTTTCCCATGCTCTAATTAGCGATGTGTTTACATTAAAAAATGCAGCCACTTCTCTAATTGGATAATACAATTTTTTATTCAATATTTCTTCATCTGGCACATTTACCAAGCCAACCTCATCATCCATTTCTTTAAAACTTTTTCGTCCACGTTTATTTTTTTTAACAGGAGCAATTGTATCTTTTTTGTTGGTTGATGATGGCTTAATTAATTTGTTGCTTTTAGCAATTGGCTCTTTAATTTCAACAGGCTTTTGGGCCAATACCAATTGGGGTTCAACGCTGCTTTGTAAAGACTTTGTGTTTTCTATAGCAGTAGCAGTTTTCGCCTTTATTTTAACGCCAATATTATCATTTGCAAAAACAATATTGTTGTTGGTTAAAGTTGGGTTTTCATTGAGTGCTTCAGTTGCTTCAACTTTTTCTTCAACAACTGTTTTTTCTGTAGCTGCTTGTTCAACTATCGCATTTAAAGCAGGTTCTTCAGTGGCAAACATTGCTCCAAATAAATCCAATTGTTGTCCGACTTTCTTTTTAGCCATATTGTAAAAATAGCAAACCAATGTATTAAAACACAATTGTGTAATTTATTGGTGGATAATATGTAAGTAAGGCTTACTTAATTTTATTGTTGTTGCATCAACGTTTGGCGTCTTATTAAAATATTTATCTTGCACACATGAGTAGTATACAATCAATATGTGTTTGTGGTGCAGGAACAATGGGTAGTGGCATTGCACAAGTTGCAGCACAAGCAGGCTTTACAACCATTCAGTTTGATATAAATGAAACAATGCTTGAAAAAAGTAAAGCCAGCATTGAAAAAAGCTTGCAGTTTTTAGTTGATAAACAAAAAATAACCAACGAGGAAAAAGTCTATATTTTTAGAAGAATACAATTCACCGCTAACATTAAAGATTGTATTGCCAATGTTTGTATTGAGGCCATAATTGAAAAAAAAGAAGCCAAAATTTCTTTGTTTAATGATTTGTGGAAAGTAAACAATGGACAAACCATTTTAGCAACCAACACATCTTCTATTTCTATTAATGAAATTGCCGAAGGCTTAGAAAGTGCAACCAATATAGTGGGAATGCACTTTTTTAATCCTGCAACTATCATGAAATTGGTAGAAGTGGTACAAGGAAACTCAACAAGCATTGCAACCGTTGAAACCATTGTAGCACTATGCAAACAAATGAAAAAAGAGCCTGTTGTTTGTAAAGATGCTCCTGGTTTTATTGTTAATCGTGTGGCAAGGCATTATTATTTAGAAGCCATGAAATTAATTGAACAAGATCTTGCAACTATAGAAACTGTTGATGCAATTATGGAAGCAACAGGTTTTAAAATGGGTCCATTTAAGCTGATGGATTTAATTGGAATGGATATCAATTTTGGTGTTGCCAATATTGTTTGGGAAGCATTGGGAAAACCCGAAAGGCTTACACCATCTATACTTCAGCAACAAAAAGTTCAATCTGGAAAATTAGGCCGAAAAACAGGAGAAGGTTTTTATATGTATTAAAATATTTGTAGTACAAAAGTTTGCAAATTGAATAATTTGGTTTAAAATGAGGTATAAAATACTTTCATTATGCAAATAATTAAAAGCATACAAAACAGAATTTATGAAATAAGAGGCGAAAGGGTAATGTTAGATAGAGACTTAGCCTTTCTTTATGAAGTAGAAACCAAAGTATTGAACCAAGCCGTGAAACGTAATTTCAAACGCTTTCCACTAGACTTTATGTTTCAGCTTACCAAACAAGAATTTGAAAGTATCAATTTTGAAATTGAAGTAGTTGAAAAGAGTGATTCTTTAAGGTCACAAATTGTGACCTTAAAAACAGGAAGGGGTCAACATGCTAAATATTTACCTTACGCCTTCACAGAACAAGGTGTTGCAATGCTTAGTGGTGTGCTAAACTCAGACAAAGCCATTAACATGAACATTGCTATTATGAGGGCTTTTGTAGAAATAAGAAAACTAACATTACAGCAAATAGATTTTGCCCAACAAATACAATTGATAAAAGATAAATTAACTGGCCACGATATTCAGCTCAATGAAATTTATGATGCAATGGAAAATTTATTAGATGAAAAAGCAGCTCAAACAAAATGGGACAATAGAGATAGAATTGGTTTTAAAAAGTAAGATTGTTTTTGTAATTTTTTCTAGCTTTTTGGCACACATAAAAAAGCCAATTACAAACTGTAATTGGCTTTTTTATTTATATAAAAAATTTTCTTATTCTGCTTCTGCAACAACTTCCTTTACTTCTGGTATCATTCTTTTCATCATGCCTTCAATTCCAGCCTTTAAAGTAATCATACTACTTGGGCAGCCACTACAACTACCTTGTAAAGCTAGGTTTACAATGCCATCGTTATAGCTTTTAAATTGTATTGCACCACCATCCATTTCTACAGCAGGCTTAACATAGTTTTCTAACAATTCTTTTACTCTTTTCACAATATCATCATCATCTGCACTAACTGTGTTGCTCGATTCTTGTTTTATTTGTGCTACCTCTTCTTCATTAACAACAACTCCACCATTTTCTAAATAATCTTTTAAAAACTGTTTAATGGTAGGTATTACATCTTGCCAATCATCTGTATCAACGGTTTTTGTAAGTGTAATAAAATTGCTGGCAATAAATACACTTTTTATAAAAGGAAAGCTAAACAACTCTTTGGCCAATGGGGATGGACTTGCAGTACTTTCATCTTGAAAATCGATGCTCTTTCCAGGGTACAATAATTTGTTTGCAACAAATTTCATTGTCTCCGGATTGGGTGTCATTTCTGTGTATATACTAATAATTGGATTGCCTGTTTTAATCATAATACTTTAATTTAACCATGCAAAAATAACCCTTTGCTATGGTGTATGCTGTTTAGCAAATTGTATAGAGGGGCTTTTTTCGTTTATCGAAAACAAAAACACCCAATTCAAAAGGTTGACCTTGCTCAAATACGGCTGTTTTATAAATTATTTAACAGCTCTTGTACAGTTGGTCGTTTTCTATAATCTTTATTAAACCATATATACTTAAAGTTTCCTTTTGTATCAATAATATAAACAGCAGGTACAGGTAAAACATTATCAGTATTGCCATTTACTTTTTCAAAATCAACACCAAAGCCTTTATAGCGTTCAAGTGTTTTATCATCAACAGTAAAATTTACGCCATACGTTTTTACAATGCTGTTTGTAGTATCGCTAATAATGGCAAAACTTGCTTTTGTTTTTTCGATTGTTTTATCAACGCTTTCGTTTTTTTCTGGAGTAATTGCTACCACTGTAACATTCTTCTCGGTAAGCAAATACAAAGAATCGTTCAATGCTTTAAGTTGTTTGTTACAATAAGGACACCAATAGCCACGGTAAAATAAAATTACAACTGGCCCGTTTTTGGTTGCTTTTTTTAAATCAAACAAATCTCCGTTGTGTGTAATACTGCTAATGTTTGGAGCGGCATCGCCAATAGCAAAACTTGATTGCTGACTAAAACTTAAAACTGAAATCAACAAAACAGAACATAGAAGAACAAACTTTTTTTGCATAACATTTTTTGGGTAATACGAAATAAAACATAAACCCTTACATCGTATGGAAAAAATAACGAATGGCATCTAAAGAAAAACAACTGCTATGGCCGACCTTCAAACCAATCAACCCCAACAAAAAGGAAGCTTTAAAAGAAAAACACACAATACAAGGGTAGATTTAACCCCAATGGTAGATTTGGGTTTTCTGCTTATTACTTTCTTCATTTTTAGTACATCGTTAAGCAAACCATCGGTTATGAAAATGAATTTGCCCAAAGACGAAGGCGTTGAAAACCTTACACCAATTGCACAAAGTAAAGTGCTTACAATTTTGCCAACAGCCAACAATAAAATTTTGTACTATTTTGGTAACGATGTACAACACATGCAAACAACAAATTTTGGAAACTTAGGTATTAGAAATATTATACAGCAAAAACAACAACAAGTAAAGCAACAATTTGGCAATACAAAAGAAACCATTGTTTTAATTAAGCCAACAGAACAATCTACTTATCAAAACCTAGTAGATATTTTAGATGAAATGTTGATTAATGACGTGACTCGTTATATGTTGTTAGATGTTACAAGCACAGAAAAGGCAATGGTAAAAAACTAATTTTTTATGGAGCCAAACGTTCTTTAATCCAAGCTTGCTCTACTTTTCTGTATTGAATTCTATCGTGTAAACGGCTGCTTCTGCCTTGCCAAAATTCAATTAAAGTTGGCATTACTCTGTAGCCACCCCAATGATCTGGTCTAGGAATATTATCACCACCAAATGCTTCTGTATATTTTTCTACATTTTGCTCAATTACTTGTCTATACTCAATAATTGCACTTTGATGTGATGCCCAGGCACCAATCCTACTACTTGCTGGGCGGCTATTAAAATATTCATCACTTTCTTGCTCACTCACTTTTTCAACCACACCTTCAATTCGTACTTGTCGTTCAAGTTCTTTCCAAAAAAACACCAATGCAGCTGTTGGATTATTGCTTAATTCTTTACCCTTATCGCTTAAATAATTAGAAAAAAATACAAAGCCTTTTTCATCGTAACCCTTTAATAATACAATTCTAGCACTAGGTGTATTTTTAGGAGTAACAGTAGCTAAGGTCATAGCATTTACTTCATCAATATTACTTTTTGTAGCATCGTTCCACCAATTTGTAAATTGATTGATGGGGTTGGCGGCAGCATCGGTTTCATCAAAAGAAGCCAACTTATAATCTTTTCTAATATCTGCAATAGAGGTATTCATATTGTGTTTTTTGCTGTGCAAATGTATTTAATTCTAGTTCTTCACAATATGACAAACATCACAAAGAAATTGTTTATGCATTGCATAGTTTAGCACAGATGTTTTTAAATAATTCTTTTGTTTTATATTCGACCTATGGGAGATGTGTCTACTATTATAGGTATTGTAAGTACCATTGTTTTAATTGGTTTTTTTGCTGGTTACGAAATTGCTTTTGTAAGTGCCAATAGATTGGGAATTGAACTCAAGAAAAAACAAGGAATTAGAAGTGGAATTATTGTTTCACAATTTTTAGAAGAACCAGCAAAGTTTATAGGGAGCTGTTTGGTGGGCATGAATATTTTTTTAGTTATTTATGGCTTGCTGTTTAGTCAATTATTAAAAAATTCTCTTTGGAATCCTTTTGATATTAAGAATGAATACCTAAAATTGGTGATAGATACTTTTTCATCTACTGCTATTGTACTCATTTTTGGAGAATTTTTGCCCAAGGCAATTTTTAGGGCGAAGAACGATGTATTGTTGAATTTTTTTGCACCGGTTGCAAACTTTTTTCATGGTTTCTTTAAGCCGGTAGCCAACTTTTTTGTAAATATTTCACAATGGGTTTTAAAGTATTTATTTAATTTAAGATTGGATGAAAAAGAGGAAGCTTTTTCTCATGTAGATTTAGAACATTTTTTTCAGCAAACGAAAGAACAAGACGATGACAATGAAGAGTTGAATAAAGAATTGTTTGAAAATGCGTTGGGTTTACCAACTGTTAAAGTACGCCAATGTTTAGTGCCAAGAACAGAAATAGAAGCACTAGAAATTAATACACCTATAGAAAAAGCAAAGCAACATTTTATACAAACCCAACTTACCAAATTGGTTGTATACAACGAAAGCATTGACAATATTGTTGGCTATATTCATCAATTGGATTTATTTAAAAAACCTAGCGATATAAAATCTATTTTATTGCCCATACCAGCCATACCAGAAAGTATGAGTGCAACAGATTTAATTAGTAAGTTTACTAAAGAAAGAAAAAGCATTGCTTGGGTTGTAGATGAGTTTGGTGGAACAAGTGGAATTGTAACAATGGAAGATGTATTAGAAGAAATTTTTGGTGAAATTGAAGATGAATACGATACCGATGAATTTGTAGAAAAACAATTGGCCGAAAACGAATTTATTTTTAGTGGAAGATTGGAATTAGACATGTTGAATGAAAAGTATAATTTAGATTTTGAAGTTGAAGAATCTGAAACACTATCTGGCTACATCATTAACAAATACGAAACAATACCCAAACAAAAAGAAACCATTATAATTGGAAATTATCAGTTTGATATATTGAGTGTAAGCGATACAAGAATAGAAACGGTTAAACTAAAACTACTATAAAAAAGCCTTAAAATCCATTTATCTAATTCAATGAAAGCCAAGCCAATAATAGAAAATAGCAATAGTGCACTATTGGCAGCTTGTTACGAGCAGTTAATTAATATTAACACCCTAAACCATGCTTTAGAAAATATTTGCCAGCAAATAATTCAACACAACAACAGTACAATTTGTGCAATTTTTAAAATAAAAGAAACTACACAAACTAGCTACTTATTAAAAGCCTTTGCACAACAACCCACTTCAAATATTACCTCAATAAGTTTAATAGATTGTTTAGTTGAGAATTTTTCAACTCATCAAAATGAAAGTTTTACTTCTTGCATTAAGCAGCCTCAAAACAATAGTTTACAATGGTTGCAACAACTAAATGTACAAGCAATAAACTTGCAACCAATTATTAGCGATGGTCAAATTTGGGGTTTATTTTTTGTAGCAGGTCAACACAATCAATTAGAAGCAAATCAATTGTTGCTACCACAACTTACACAAGCAATTGGTACAACAGTTAGTAATAAAGAATTGCAAGAAAATTTGTACTCTCGTAACGAAGTGTACGAAACTACTTTGGCAACACTTAATCAATTAATTTGGGAGTTAGACGTACAAAAAAACACCATGCGTATTATGGGGTTTGCTCCACGAATTGGTACATACAATCAACAAACAATACATGTAAATTATAAAAAACAATTATTAGATACCGTACATATAGAAGATAGAGAAAGAGTAATTAAAGGATTTGATAATTTTTTACTTCAAACCCACAAAAGTACTTACGATCAAATTTATAGAATAAAAAGTGCCAGTGATGACAATTATATTTGGGTAGAAACAAAACAAACCTTGCTTTGCGATGGCGAAGGAAAACCTGCAATAATTGTTGGCACAACTGCCGATATTAACGATAGCAAACAAGTTGCCTTTGAACTAGAAAAACACAAAGAACAAAATGAATTTTTGGTTCAAATGCTGCAAGAAAGCAATGAGAAATTAAATACAATTTTAAACAGTAGTAAAGAAATTATTTTAACCATTGATTTACAAACAGGACAAATTGAAAATGTTAATGATGCTATTAAAATTTTAGGCTACTCTCCCAAAGAATGGATTGGGCAGTATTATACAAAATGGACGCTAGAAAAAAGACGCAAGTTTCATGATTTATTGAAGCATGCTAGTGAAAGTGATACAGTTGTTAGAAGTCAACAAATCATGTTTTCAACCAAAAGCGAAAACGAAGAAATTCCTTTTGAGTTTTCAACATCTGTCTTCTCCTTTAAAAATAAAAAATATTTGTTATGTGTATTAAGAGATATTAGAGAACGATTAGAGTACGAAAAAAATATTACCCAAGTAACCGAACAATTAACCCACCTAATTAACAACATTGACGATGTTTATGCTATATACAATTTAAAAGAAAAAAAGTACGAATTTGTAAGTGATAATATTGAAGGTTTTTTTGCTTGCAGCAAAGAAACCTTTATGAAACAAGGGTTATTTTGGCAAGAAATTATACATATAGAAGATGCACAAAGTATAATTAAGCAAATGGAAGAGGTAATTAAAAATAAAACTAGAGGAGAGTTTTTTTATAGAATTACAACACCAATTGGCGAAACAAAAATGTTGTTAGAAAAAATTACAGTGGCTGTTGATGAAGATGGAGAAGCAGATAAAGTGTACATTGTAAAAAGCGATTACACACATATTGAAAATGCTGAACAGAGTTTAATTGAAAGCGAAAGAAAGTTTCGTTTTATATCTGAAAATATTACCGATTTTATTTCTATTATAGACAATGATGGTCGTTTTTTGTATGCATCGCCATCTGCAGAAAAAGTAATTGGTTATACGCCAGAAGAGTTAATTGGCGAAGGGTCTATTTATATAATTCATCCAGACGATGTTCCAAATTTTATAGAAGATGTATTAGAAAAAGCAGTATTCGATAAAAAAGAATCTCAGTTGCGATATCGAGTACTTTCCAAAAAAGGAGAATATTATTGGGTAGAAACTTACTTTAAACCCATTATAGATTCTAAAAACGAAACCACATCTATTATTTGTAGTACACGTGATGTAACAGAACGTGAACAATTAATGAAAGATTTAGAATTGGCATTGCAAAAAGAAAGAGAATTAAATGAGTTAAGATCACAATTTGTATCAACAGCCTCTCATCAATTTCGTACACCTCTTACCGTAATTCAAAGTGGTGTTGAGTTAATGGAAATTTATTTAGAAAACTTACCAGAAGAAAAACAAAAACCTTTTAAAAAACAGTTTCACAAAATACAAGAGGAAGTTGTAAGGTTACAAGATTTAATGAATGATGTATTGTTATTGGGAAGAGCAGATGCAAAAAGAACGCCATTTAATCCAGAAAAAAGAAACCTCGTAGAGTTTTGCAGCCAATTGGTAGAAAGTAAATATAACAATAGGTTTCCCGCAAACAGGCAGGTTATTATAAAAGTAGCAGGTAATGTACAAGATATAGATTTGGATAGTAAACTATTAGATCATGCATTAGAAAATATTTTGAGCAATGCTTACAAATACTCCGAGGAAGGCAATATTTTTATGGACATAACTTTTGATTATGAACAAGTAAAAATTGCCATTAAAGACAATGGCATTGGAATTCCTGAAAACGATTTGGTAAATTTGTTTCAGCCATTTTATAGAGCAGGCAATACAACAGAAATAGAAGGCACAGGTTTAGGGCTATCTATTGTTAAAGAATTTATTGAAAAACACAATGGTCAAATTTTTGTAGAAAGCGAATTAAATAAAGGCACAACTGTTAACGTTATATTACCTTTCACTTCATAAATAAATAAAACCCAATGGACGTACTTACCAAAATTCTTGTAATTGAAGATGAGGATAACATTAGAGAAAATATTCAAGAGCTGCTTGAGGCAAAGGGCTATTATGTACGCAGTGCAAGTAATGGCAAACAGGGTATTTTAGAAGCAATAGACTTTAGACCAAGTTTAATCTTATGCGATATAATGATGCCCAAAATGGATGGCTTTAAAGTGTTAGAATATATACGCAAAACCAGCATTGTACAAAACGTACCATTTATTTTTTTAACTGCAAAAATTGATAGACAAGACATAAGACATGGAATGGAGTTGGGTGCAGACGATTATTTAACCAAACCATTTACCTCCAAAGATTTAATCAATGCCATTGAAACAAGATTAAAAAAACAGCAAAAAATTATTGGCGAATATGCCAAAGTAAAACACGAATTAGACACCACCGTTTTTGCAACTTATTATCATGAGTTTAATACACCATTGCATGGCATTATTGGTGGAATAAACTTACTAATTAACGCTAGAGATTCTTTTAACGACAAGCAAATACAAGAGCTTTTATATTCAATTTTAAAATCTGGCTTAAGGCTAAATCACTCATTGGCCAACCTAATGTTGTTCGAGGAAATTAAACGTGCCGAAGTATATACAGAATTGCTTACCATGTTTAGCAATGGAAAAACACAAGGCAACTGGCCCAATAGAATTGAAACAGAATTGCAAACAATGGCTAAAGAAATTTACAATCGTGCAGGCGATTTAAACTTTAGCATGCAAGCTGTAGATTTAAATATAAACCCAGAATATTTGTTACGCATTGTTTTAGAACTTACAGATAATGCTTTAAAGTTTTCTAAAAGAGAACAAGTGGTGCATATTACAGGCAAAAAGCAAGGCGATGTTTATATTATAGAAGTGAGAGATATTGGCAAAGGATTTATACTAGAAAGCTTAGATCAAATAGCACCATTTAAACAAATGAATAGAAATAAATTAGAACAACAAGGCTTGGGCATTGGCTTATATCTTGTAAAACGATTAATAGAATTTAATAGCGGAGAACTAAAAATTGTAAGTTCGGAAGATGTTGGTACAACTGTTACAGTAACCTTACCATCGTTGGGTTTGTAAGTTGCTTTCAATAAAAAATTAACAAGGGCTGTTTTTTACAAAACAGCCTTTTATTTTTCAACCCATTACCTTTGCTCCTTTCTAAGAAAAAAATATGGCAGGAATATTTAATAGAGGCGGAAATGATTCTAAAGCAGAAATGAGTTTTATAGATCATTTAGAAGAGTTAAGAAAACATATTATTAGAAGTGTAGTAGCGGTATTAGTTGGAGCTGCTGTTATTTTTATTTATCGCAATTGGGTGTTCGATAATATTATTATTGGTCCCATAAACCCCAATTTTGTTACCTATAAAGCTCTCTGCGATTTTAGCCATTGGCTACACATGGGCAATGCACTTTGTATGCCACCTGTAAAAGTAGATATGCAAACAACCACATTTGGTGGTCAGTTTTTAAGCAGTATTAGTATGGCTTTTGTGGGTGGTTTTATATTGGCGTTTCCTTATATTTTTTGGGAATTTTGGCGTTTTTTAAAACCAGCTTTAAAAGACAAAGAAATTAAAAACACCAAATTTGTAATTTTTTGGGTATCGTTTTTCTTTTTTACAGGAGGTGCTTTTGGCTATTTTTTATT
>JAGOUF010000244.1 GCA_018061385.1 Chitinophagaceae bacterium
TCACCTTTTATAAAAAATATTCAACCGGGTTCGTATTCACGCTACTTTTAAGGACGGCAAAAGTAGGGAAATTTTGCTGTAATACATTCACCAATAATTCACTGGTAAATTGTTCACTCTCCCAATGGCCAATATCTGCAACAACCATGGTATCGTTGGCATCAAAAAATTCATGGTATTTTATATCAGCAGTCACATAAATATCGGCACCAATGCTAGCAGCTTTCGATATTAAAAAACTTCCTGCTCCACCACAAATAGCTACTTTTTGTATGTTTTTGCCTAGCAATTTTGTATGCTTAATTAATTGCAAATCAAACGATTGTTTTAGCATTTGTAAAAAAAAGTGTTCTTTCATAGGTTCTGGTAAAAACCCTACTAAACCACTGCCCACTTGCGTAAACTCATTTTCTAAAGCCACAATATCATAAGCTACCTCTTCATAAGGATGATCATTTTTTAATGCAGTTATTAAAGTTTGTTGCAACCAAGCCGGAAAAATAATTTCAACTTTTACTTCTTCTTCGCTATGTCGTTCACCAATTTTTCCTACAAAAGGGTTTGCTGTTTTGTTGGCTTTAAACGTTCCTACACCTTTAGTGTTAAAGCTACATTCGCTGTAATTGCTAATATTGCCAGCACCTGCATTAAACAAAGCATTTTTTACTTGCTCTACTTGTTGAATAGGTACAAACGTAAATAACTTACACAATGTATTTTTTTTAGGAGCCAATATTTGGGTATTTATTAATCCTAAACGATTGGCTATGGTTTGGTTTACACCATGCAAAACATTGTCTAAATTGGTATGAATGGCATATATAGCCATATCATTTTTTATAGCAGCAATAATTGCTTTTTCAATATAATTGTTGCCATTAATTTTTTTTAAGCCCGAAAAAATAATTGGATGATGAGCTACTATTAAATTACAACCATTGGCTTTGGCTTCTAATATTACTGCTTCTGTTGCATCTAAAGTGCAAGTTATGCCAGTACATTCCCAAGTTTTATTGCCAGTAATTAAACCCACATTGTCGTAAGTTTCTTGTAAAGCAGGTGTTGCAAGGTTTTCTAAAACCTGAATAATGCTTTGAATTTTCATTTGGTAAAACTAGTTTATTACAAATTGCAATAAAGTAAAAATGTCATTATTTTCTATACTCAATATCTGTGAACGAAAAACGCACATCGGGTAAAAAAGAAGTATCTATTTTATAAAACTTAGTACGTGTTGGATGTACGAATACTTTAAGTTCTTGTTTAATAAAGGGAGTTGGGTTAAACCAAATTTTATCGGTAGTATACAAATGCTCTTTTTTATTTTCATCAATAAATTTACATTCTATAACAAAAGGATTTATTGTGATACCGCTATCTCTACTTACTTGTAATCTTACTGGCAACCCTGTTATTGTATTGTTTAATTCTATTTCATTGTTCAAATCGGGTCTAATTGAACTGTTTGATGCTAAGATTTTTTTATTTACAATAACATTAAAATCTTTAATAATTAATACGTTTCCTAGAGTATCGACTTCATTCCAAATTTTTTGTATGCTCATCCAAATGAAAAGAATTGCACTTGCCACTACAATAATAAATAATGCAAGGTATTCGTACTTAAATCTTTCTTCATTTACTTTTTCTAACGATACTGCATAATCACACAACAACCCTAGTCCTATAATTAATGTACAAATTGCAATAAATGGGATAATTATTCTCCTTGGTTTTTTAAAAACGTTTATTAGTTTAAAACCAACATAACCTATAAAAATAAATATTATTCCAAATACTAAACCAACTGCTAATCCAAACCAGGTATTTTCAAAATATACTTTAGTAGGGTTGTTAGGGTTAAATCTTACTCTTTGTTCATCGAAAATGGGCAATCCTTCGTCTGAATTAATTTTTTCATCCACAACTAAAGTTTCTTTTCCTGTTGCATCTATTAAATTATACAATACAGTTTTGCCAGTGGTATCTTTTTCATTGATTGTAACAAAGTCGATCCTAGCTTTTGTAAATCCATTGGTTATTCTTTCAAACTGAATGGTTTTGTATAATAAAAACACTATTAAAATTATTCCTGGAATAAGAAAAATTGCAGCGAAGCCTATTTTTTTAAACATGCCAAAAAATTATTCAGCAATTTAAAGAGAATTGTTGTTCAATTATCTAAGTAAAAAATTGTTTCGTTTAATAATGGGCATAAAAAAAGGTCTGATTTTCATCAGACCCTGGTGAGTTAAACCTGGGCCTTTGGGCTCTCAGGAATGTTGGACTCGATGGTTTTTCGTTCGTCCTTCAGGATATTGGCTTTCTGAATGGATGGTTCAGAAAGTTGGTTTTTCGATATAGATCCTTTAAAAACGGGATAGCTTTTCAGGGATCGTTGGATTTTCAAATGTCTTTTTAATACGTACGGTTTTTGGTTTACTTAGGTCTCGGATTGTTGTTGTTGTTCGATGTTTGGATTTCTACTTTGATTTTTCTTGGATATTTGGATAAAAACGGGGTAAACCGCTGTATCAAATTGACAATGCAAACATATACACAGCTTATTCCCAAAACAAGAGCAAAACTTCTCTTTTTTGGAGCTACGGTAAAGAGAAACTAAATAGGAAAAATAGGATGCCCTGCATAGTAAATTTTCTAATACATTCGTGGTAAAATAACTAATGCTATTTTGTGCTTTCTATAAACATTAACAGAATTAGTTGAATTGTACGTTATGAGTGAAAAAATTAAAGTAATTATTACCGACGATCATGCCTTATTTAGGCAAGGAGTTAGAGCTGCATTGAGTTATAGGGAAGATATTGAATTTTTAGGTGAAGCAGAAAATGGTATGCAATTGCTGAATTTACTAAAATTTTTGAAGCCCGATGTAATACTTTTAGACATTCAAATGCCTATAATGGATGGTATTGCTACGTTGCCAGAGGTGAAGAAAATACTACCTGACACAAAAATAATTATGCTAACCATGCACAATGAAGTTACTTTAATTAGTAAACTCATGGGCATAGGTGCAAACAGTTACTTAACAAAAGACTCTGATAGCGATACAATTTATGAAGCAATTAAGACTTGTGTTGCCAATGAATTTTACTTTAATGAATTTACCAACCGTGCCATGTTAAGTGGTTTACGTACACAAGCTGCTCCTTCTAAACACGATGATGATGCTGATTTGAGTGATAAAGAAATACAGGTTTTAAAGCTGATGTGTGATGAGAAAAGTACCAAAGAAATTGCAGAAATTGTAGAAATTAGTCCACGTACTGTAGAAGCAATAAGAGATAGATTGAAAATTAAAACAGGTGCAAAAAGTACTGCAGGTTTAATTTTGTATGCAGTAAAACACGGATTGATAGAATCGTAAAGTTTTATATTAAAACAAGAAAGGGAATTCTATTAATAGAATTCCCTTTCTTATTTTAGTCGAGTTCTACACAATAATAACCTGCCATTTGTACAACATTGGCAATTGCTTCTGGTGTTAAATCGATCGTTTCAACTCTTAATACTTTATCAATATCGTGTAAATCAATATTCCATTTACTTACACCATCAATTGATTGAATATGGCTACCTACATTTTTAACATGCTTACTATTTACAATGTTGGTTTTAAAAACAAGCACACTCATATAATTAATTATTGGCGTTTGTAATTTATTGGTTGGTTGCTGAAAAAGTTTCATCGGTTTTTCTTTTAAACGAGCTACACTTATTTCTCCATTGCTGTTTAAATTGTTCTTTTTCTTCAGCATTCATATTGTGCCATTTTGCTTTCATTTCGCTGCTCCAAGGACCAGCTTTTTTTCCAAAGCCTTTGTTAAATCCTCCAAATAAAATTTTGCTGAGTAGTAATAAGCCCAGTGCTTGCCAAAAATTAATCAACTTAACTGTAGTTACTTCGGCTAAAACATTGTTCCATAAAAGCATAACAATGTAACCCAATAACGCTGCAATTGTTGCTGCACAAACGGTGAACCCCACTGCTTTTTTAATCCAAAAATTTTTATTGCTCATATCTTAATAGTTTATTAATTCGTTTTTTAATGTTTTTAATCTTTCTCTAAGATGCAGTACAGCATAACGTTTACGAGAAAGCAATGTATTTACCGAAATGCCAGTTGTTGCAGAAATTTCTTTAAAAGAAATTCCTTCCAATTCGTTTTGTACAAATACCAATTTTTGATCTTCAGGAAGTTCGTCTAAAGCAGTATTTAAAGTTTCCCAAAAAATATTTTTAAGGTATTCTGTTTCTGGGTTATTGGCAGCATTGAAGAATAAATCTGTCCAAGAAAAACCATTGTCCTCATCGGCAGAAAAAATATCATCCAACAATTCTGGTTTATGTTTTCTTTTTCGATCGGTAATTTTATTTCTTGCAACAGTGTACAACCAACCTGTTAATTGTTCAATTGGTTGTGTATTACCAATAAATTGATAAAATACATCTTGCAAAATATCTTCTGCATCTTCATCATTGGATACACGTTTTTTAATGAAGCCTAGCAAGCGTTTGCTATAATCATTTATAACTTGTGTAATATTTCTTTTTTGTCCGTTTACCATTACGGCTTCTAAGGTAGCCACTCTATTCATCTTAATTT
>JAGOUF010000245.1 GCA_018061385.1 Chitinophagaceae bacterium
AGCTGCCAAATTCTGTAAAAATATGTGGCATTGGTACTTTGGCTTTTTTACAAGCCTTCTTTATATTGCTTACAATTTCATTAATAATAAATTGATAATCGTATTCAAAACCTAAAGAATGTTTAATTGGGAAACCGCCACCAATATTGATAGAATCTAACTCAGGACAAATCTTTTTTAACTGACAATAGAGATTGATAATTTTATTCAATTCACTCCAGTAATAAATATCATCTTTAATGCCTTTGTTCAAAAAAATATGTAGCATTTTTAATTGAAACTTATCTTCATTTCCTTCAATTTCATCTACATAAAATTCTAAAATATCTTTAATTCTAATCCCTAATCTTGAAGTATAAAAAGGGAAACTTGGCTCTTCTTCTGTTGCAACTCTAATACCAACTTTAAATGGTTGTTTAACGCTTCTTTTATAAGCCTTTAATTCTTCTTTATTATCTAAAACTGGGATTACATTTTTAAAGCCAGAATTTATTAATTTAGCTATTCGGCTAGTGTAACTTTTTTGTTTAAAGCCATTACAAACAATAAAAATATCTTTATTAATTTTTCTGCGTTTGTATAGTTGATTGATGATATCTATATCGTACGCAAAAGAAGTTTCTAAATTAATGTTGTGTTTTAATGCTTCTTCTACCACAAAAGAAAAGTGAGAACTTTTTGTACAATAACAATAGTTATAAGTACCCTCATACTTATGTTTTTTAAATGCTGTTTCAAACATTTTTTTTGCCTTATTAACTTGCATACCAATTTTAGGCAAATAAGTTAATTTAAGTGGCGTTCCATACTTTTCAATGATTGGCTTTAAATCAATACCATTAAAAGATAGATAATCATTATCATTTACAGAAAAGCCTTCTTGAGGGAAGTGAAAGGTTTGATTCACCAATGAGGTGTAGCTGTTTGTCATTCTTTAAAACACTGGTTAATACGTTGAAGTATAATTTTAGGTAACAAAAGTAATAGTTTGCAACATCTAAAAAACAAAAAAGTCAGAGATGATAAAATCTCTGACTTTTTAACGTTTTATACAACCCAATTATTTAACTGAATCAACCAAAGTTTTAAAACTTTCTGGGTTGTTCATCGCTAAATCGGCTAATACTTTTCTATCTAATTCAATTCCTTTAACAGCTAACTTATTAATAAACACACTGTATGTTAATCCTTGCTCTCTAACAGCTGCATTAATACGTGCAATCCATAAGGCACGGTATTCTCTCTTCTTTAACTTACGACCAACGTAAGCATAGGTTTGACCTTTTTCAACAATATTTTTGGCAACTGTATATACATTTTTACGTTTACCATAAAAGCCTTTCGCTTGTTTTAAAATTCTTTTTCTGCGAGCTCTAGAAGCTACTGCATTTTTTGAACGTGGCATATCTAACTAATTTAAAATTTCAGATTTGACGATAATTAATTTTCAACTCCGAAATGGTGAATAATGTGTTGGATTTCCCTTTTAAGGGATAAATAGGTTTATTTTAAACCCAATAATCTTTGTACAAAATCTTTGTTTGTAGCACCAAGAATACCTGGCTTTCTCATACCACGTTTGCGTTTCTTTGATTTCTTAGTTAAGATGTGACGTTTGAAAGGTTTTTGAAAGGTAATTTCGCCTGTTCCAGTTACTTTGAAGCGTTTTTTAGCACTGGAGTTTGTTTTTACTTTTGGCATAAAAATAATCTTATTAAAGATTACACCCTGCTGGCGTTACTCACAGGAGTAAACTTGTTGAGCCGTGTGGGAAATATCCGTAATTTTCATTTCGGATTGCAAAAGTAGGGAAATTAAGATAACTGACAAATATTTTAGTATTTGAATATCTGCAACCATCATCCCTTCAACAATTAATAACATGTTGTTTTTTAGCCAAAAACATCACTCATCAAAAACTATTCATCTCATTTAGGTTCAGTTGTATATTTGATTTAAACAACTTATTTCAATGAAAAAAATATTATCAATTGCTGCTTTGTTAACTGTTGCATTTGTACATGCACAAGATGTAAAAATGAAATACATTGATCCAGCCAATATGAATTTAGAGGTGAAGCCTGGTGACAACTTTTATCAATATGCCAACGGTAATTGGATAAAAAACAATCCTGTACCTGCATCTAAAACACGTTGGGGTAGTTTTGATGAATTGAGGGAAGAAAGTAGCAAACGTTTACAAGGTTTATTAGAATTTGCTGCTATAAACACAAATAAAGATAGAAAAACACAAATAATTGGCGATTTTTACACAAGTGGAATAGATAGTTTAGCCATTGAAGCAAAAGGTTTTACACCAATCATTGGCGATTTAGCTAGGATTAATTCAATAGCCAATAATGAGCAATTGCAATACGAAATTGCTACACTTAGAACTAAAGGTTTAGGCTCTCCATTATTTGGTGCATTTGTGGGGGTTGATAGAAAAAATGTAACACAATATATTGTAAGCATTGGTCAAGGAGGAACAACATTACCCGATAGAGATTACTATTTAAAAAATGATGCAAGAAGTTTAAAAATTAGAGAGGCCTACCAACAATACATTACTAAAATGTTTATGTTAATTGGCGAAAACAATTCAGCAGCTGTAGAAGCTGCAAAAACTATTTTAGAAATTGAAACTGTTTTGGCAAAAGCCCAATATAGTAGAGTTGAAATGAGAGACCCTTACAAAACATACAACAAATTATCTATTCAACAACTTAATCAACTTACATCTTTAATTAATTGGAATACTTCATTAAAAGAAATGCAATTACCAAGTGTAGACAGTGTGATTGTAAGTAATCCAAGTTTCTTAAAAGAAGTGAATCATTTATTAACCAATAAAAATATTGATAGCTGGAAAGTGTATTTAAAATGGAGTACTTTAAAAAGTGCTGCACCCTATTTAAGTAGTGCTTTTGTAAATACAGAGTTTGAATTTAATAGCATAATTAGTGGACAAAAAGCTCAAACACCACGTTGGCAAAGAATGAGTAGTTTAATTGATAGAACATTAAGTGATTTTATTGGAGAATTGTATGTAGAAAAATATTTTAAGCCAGAGGCCAAACAACGTATGTTGGAGTTGGTTAAAAATTTACAAACTGCATTTGCCGAAAGAATTTCAAAACTTGATTGGATGAGTGCTGAAACAAAAGCCAAAGCGTTAGAAAAATTAGCTGCAATTACCAATAAAATTGCTTACCCCGACAAATGGAAAACCTATGATGGTTTAACCATTGATAAAAATAATTTCTTTGATAATATACAAAAAATTAGCATTTGGCAATACAATTTTATGCTAAGTCGTTTGGGTACAAAAGTTGATAAAACACAATGGGGAATGACTCCTCCAACAGTGAACGCATCTTATAGCCCTAGCAACAACGATATTACTTTTCCTGCAGGAATTTTGCAATTTCCATTTTTTGATTTTGGTGCAGATGATGCTGTAAACTATGGTGGAATTGGGGCTGTAATTGGTCATGAAATTACACATGGTTTTGATGACCAAGGAAGACAATATGCAGCAGATGGCAACTTAAAAGATTGGTGGACAAAAGAAGATGGTGATAAATTTAAAACCAAAGCCAATGAAGTTGTTGAACAATACAATGCACTTACAGTATTGGATACAATACATGTAAATGGACGTTTAACATTGGGAGAAAACTTAGCCGATTTAGGTGGCTTAAATATGGCTTTTGAAGCATTTAAGAAAACCAAAGAATTTAAGAAAGGCAAAAAAATTGATGGCTTCACTCCTACGCAGCGTTTCTTTTTAAGTTGGGCACAAGTTTGGCGTAACAATGTTTTACCAGAAACCTCAGCACAACTAATATTAACCGATCCACACAGTCCAGGATTACACAGAGGCAATGGCCCAATTGTAAATATGGATGTTTGGTACAAAGCATTTAATGTACAACCCGGCGATAAGTTGTATAAAAAACCAGAAGACAGAACATATATTTGGTAATATTCATTGTTAGATTTATACATAGTATTAATTATACTATTAAAAGTAGATAACAACAATGTTTAAGCTTTCTTTAATTTTACAACATGGGAGAATATTCAATTGGTGATGCACTAAAAGGCTTTATTAAAAAGAGTAATTTAAAAAATGGAATTCGTGCTATTCAAATTGAAGAAGTGTGGGAACAGCTCATGGGCAAAACCATTGCTAAATACACCGATAAAATTGAAATCATCAATAACACATTATTCATAAGAACAAGTGTTGGCCCATTAAAAAATGAATTGATGTTTCAGAAACAACAAATAATTGATAGAGTAAATGAAACGTTTGGAGAAAATGTAATTAGCAATGTTGTAATACAATAACAGAAACACAAAAATATTTTTAAGAAAGCTCAACTTGTTGAGCTTTCTTTTTGCAATTAACAATTCCTAAAATATTTTAGAAATAAGCAAATAATTAATAATAAAGCTCATCAAATATTATTTTTAAAATGAACTTGTGATAAAGCAGAATGAACGCTTTACAATTTTTATTAGTTGATAAGCATTATCCATTAAACACAAAATTTACCCTTTCTTTGCTTTCTTAATCTCATCACAATGAATAAACTAAAACTAACC
>JAGOUF010000006.1 GCA_018061385.1 Chitinophagaceae bacterium
CACATCATTTTTCCTTTGTAATAAAAAAAAGGCATTCCCCATTTAATTTGTTCATCAACATCAATACAAACTTTATGTACCAATGCTCTTAAATGTTCTAAAATAGGTAGAGCAAAGGGGGCAGATTTTTGAATATAATCATCTACTTTTAAATTCATTGCTGTTTACTTTAGTTTAAAGATAGGCTGTTTTAATGATGATGAATTCAAACAACCATAACCCTTTTTGATAAAAACAATCTTTAGCTTTATAGTAATAATTGAAGCAAATGAATTAGAAGTGGATAAAACTAAATTGTGTGTAAAAGGAAAAGGCAGTAAGTTTTGTGTAACAATTTAACTATAGTCAATAAGGCAAACGAACAGTTGTTAGCACACTTGCGTCGTGTTTGATTATCAGTACTTTTTAAATCTAATTTTTAACTTATCCTTTATTTATAAGGGTTTTGGGTTACTTTTTTCCTTTTAGGGTATTAATTGAAATTGTATTTATAAAAAGTAGGAACCATGATTCAAAAAACGTATTACAAAACAAAAGACTATTGTAAAGTAAAATTTTCTTTTACTCCAGAGCAAGCAGAAACTGTAGAAATATTAGGCCTAAATAACGATTGGGAAAAAGCAGTTGTTTTAAGCAAGAAAAAAGATGGCAGCTTTACTGCTGATGTGAATTTACCAAAAGGCACTCAACATGAATTTAAGTATAGAGTTGATGAAACAGTTTGGATAAACGAACCAGAAGCTGATAGTGAGCAACCCAATGTATATGGTGGTATCAATAGCGTTTTGGTAGTTTAAAAAAAAACTATAAAACATTTATATAAAAGGCTTTGAGTTGTACAACTCAAAGCCTTTTATATGTACAATAAAAATGAATTATTTGTTGCTGTTTTGTTCGCTTGCTAAAACTTGTTGTTCTCTCTTCCACCATCTAAAGCCTAAATAAACCATAATTAATAATGGTGTCATCATTAAATAAACAATAGCAGCATTTAGTGCCGATGCTGGACCTTCGCCCAATTGTTGTGCTGTTTTAGTACAAATTGAACATTGTGCAATTGTATTGCTATTCACCAATAATAGAATTGTTAAAATAAATAATACACATCTAACTTTCATGTTCACATTTTTTTCAACTGCAAAGATACAACCCAATTTTTTGGTAAATGCTTTTGCAAGTTTTTGATGACAATAAACACCAAGAAACCTAAACAAAACCACTTACAAATCGCCCAATTGTGGACGAAGTAAAATTTCTTCAACACAAGCTTTTGTAGATAATTGAGAAGCTGCAAAAACCATTGCAGCCACATCATTGGCTTCCATAATTCTGTTTTCATCAATTCCACTTCCAATCCAACTATCAGTATAAGCAGCACCCGGTAAAACAGCAGTTACTTTTATATTGTGTGGTTTTAATTCTTCTCTTAAGTTTTTACTAAAACCCAATAATGCAAATTTGCTAATGCTATAACTACCACCATTGCTATACGCTTGTACAGATGCTATTGAACAAATATTAAAAATGTGTTTGTTGCTACTTGTACTTTGTTGCATTGCAGGCAATATTGTTCTTGTTAAATGGTAAGCACTGTACAAATTGGTTTGTATCATTTGCTCCAAAATTCCATCTGCTTCATTGTGTACAGAGCCTGGAATAAATCGCCCTGCATTGTTAATTAAAATATCTGGCACACCAATACTTAAACACCAATTGCCAAAAGCAATTACTGCTTTTTTATTACTTAAATCAACTGCTTTTGTGTGTATGGTACAATTGGTATACAATAATTTTATTTCAGCAGCAGTAGTAAGAAGCGTTGCTTCATTTCTGGCACACAACAATAAAGTGTGGCCATGTTTTGCAAATTGTAAGGCAAAAGCTTTTCCCAAACCTTTAGAAGCACCTGTTATAACAATATTCATACAAATAATTTATTGGCGAAGTAAAACATTTAACAACAATTCAACTGTAAATAAAATGGTAACAATAACATGCACCACTTTATATAGTATAGCTGTTAATTTGCAAATATGAAGCAATACAAACATTTGTTTTTTGATTTAGACCATACCATTTGGGATTTTGAAACCAATGCCAAAGAAACCCTCAACGATTTATACAAACAACACCATTTAATTGATAAAGGAATTGATGATTTTGATGCTTTTTTTGAAAAGTATAGTTATCACAATGAACGTTTGTGGGATAAATACACCAAGGGTTTAATTAAGCAAGATGAATTGCGATGGAAGAGAATGTGGTTGACTTTATTGGATTATAAAATTGCCGATGAAAATTTATCACGCCAATTGGCAATAAATTTTTTGCATGTATTGCCAACTAAAACAAATTTATTTCCACATACAATTGAAGTGTTAGAATATTTAACGCAAAAAAAATATGTATTGCATTTGATAACAAATGGGTTTGAAATTGTACAACACAGCAAAATAAAAAATTGCAAAATTGAACAATATTTTACCGAAGTAATTACATCTGAAGCAAGCAACAGTTTAAAACCACATAAAGAAATTTTTGATTTTGCATTGCAAAAATCTGGTGCTTTATTGCAAGAAAGCATCATGATTGGCGATAATCAAGAAGCCGATATTAATGGTGCAAAAAATGCAGGAATGGATACTGTTTTTGTAAATCATTTAAAAGTACAACCTACCGTAAAAGCAACTTTTACAATTGAACATTTGGAAGAGTTGGAGGAGATTTTGTAAATATCCACTTAGTATCATTTCTTATTTTTAAAATAAATTACTGTTTTAATAAATACAATTGGTTTGTTTTTTGAACTGCTTTTAATGTATTTTAGTAACAGGTAAGGGTATTATTGAAATAGGGTTACCGAATGCAAAATAGACAGGCAAATTGTGATTTGTTTTCAAAAACTTATATTTGTTCAACTTTTTTAAATTACTACTATTTCAGAATTACATATTAGGTCACTTTAGTGCCTCCATATTTTGTTTATGACAACTACAACTCAATCAGTTCAAAATATTACCGAACAATGGTTCGATGATTTGGTTTCTACTTTACGTACCCATCAATTAATGATTGAAACACAAACAGCAAATGAGGAAACTAAAAAAGTGTATGATGTTTTAATGGGAGGTAGTGAACTTGATGTAGCTCATTTATCTAGAAGCTTATCGCAACGCCAAATTATTAAAAGTATTCTTTGGGATTATTTAAATGCTATAAAAGATAATAAACCACAAAAAATGGCTTTTGATTATAATGATTCCGAAGTATTGGTTTGGGCTCAAGTAAATGAGAACGACGAACAGTTAGAGAAACAATTATATTTAGCTGAAGCTAAGATAAATGCTAAATATCATCAATACGGTTTTGACATGACTTCTATGATTATAGAAAGTTGTGACAATGTGCCTATTCCTAACCACTATAAGCCTTATGTTGGTTAATTATTTATTCTAGTGGCTAGTTTTCAAGAACATATTAATCAAGCAAAAAGCAATATTGTTTTTTTACAAAGCATTAATCAAACAATTGATAATTGCATTGATTGGCAAGTAACTGTTGCTTTTTACACAGCATTACATTTAGTAAATGCTCATATTTCTTCTAGTGGTTTGCAATATAGAAGACACACCGATGTAAAAGATGTACTTAATCCATATAACCAATTATCTACTTTAAAACTTCCTGAAGATGAGTACACGGCTTATGTAAGTTTACAATCCTTATCGAGAAGAGCAAGGTATTTGGTGAGTGAAAAAGATGGAAATTTAGCAAATGATGCAGCATTTTTAACCTACGAAAAGCATTTGGCAAAAGCATTAAAACATTTAGATGTGTTGATGCAATATTTTACTAGTAAGTATAATTTTAATTTGCCAATTATGGCTGTAAAGTGTTCCGAATTAAAAATTGTACCCACAATAAAGTATTTAAAACAACTGTAACCAATTATTAGCCAAGTTGTTTAAAATGATCTATAAAAAAAGTTTGTTTTAACTCTTCTTCATTACAACTACTTAATGCACCAATTGAAAATTTTTTCACTAAACAATAATCTTGTAGCAACTTTATATGTTCTTGTGCTTTTATGTTTACATTAGTTAATGTACTTAAAATAACTTCGTTATTGGTACAATAGTAAGCTGTTTTGCATTTGAATAAATTTAGTACACTTTTCAACTCTTGTCTTTTTGCATTTATACTTTCTCTTTGAGATTTTACGGCATCTTTAAATGTGTTTGCCGAATCGTGTATATTACTAGAATTAAATAATGGCAACAAGGGATTTAAACCACATATAATTACTATTTTTTTAAAAAACATAAACGAAGTAAATCCTAATAATAAACTTTTGGGAGGAACTATATACACATAGCCATGGGTTTTAAAATCTTCATCTATATTTTCATTAATAAAATAACTGGCACACCAACTATCTATAGTTGATAATTGTTCTGGTAGTTTAATTGTGTCTTTAGTAAATCGATTAATTCTTTCTATAAAGTAGGGTAACTGTGTGAAATCACTTAATTGTTGTAATAAATGCTCTGGATTATTAAATGAAAATGGTAAAGGTGCAAACACACTTAAGTCTTCTACAATTGTTCTATATTTTTCTAAGCCTTCCATTATTAAAGCGTTTTTATTCCAATACTTTTTTTACCAACTTGTCTATTGATTCCATTTCTTTACTTAAATGCTTTTTAATAGCAGTTCTTAACCTGCCCAAGTGCATAGCACCTAACTCTTGTTGAGGTGGGTTATTACCAATATAAATTTGTGTTTTTGCATGACATTCTTTGCTTAATACTGCCAATTGTTGGTGAGTTTTATTGCTGCCATCGAATTTAGGGTAATAAATATCTAATATTTTTTTGTGTACATCTCTTGCACCAAATAAACCCTTGCTTTGAAAATCTTTCATCATAGCATTGGGTGCTGTACTGTTTAAAATAGCTGTTAAATAATAGGCTTCGTTTTCATCGTCTGTATAAAAAACATAAGCTTTATGGTCTACCAAAAATTCTAAATCTAAACTAGTTCTATCTACTATTGTTGCATTGGCATCTTTTGCAGAAGCATTGTACAATACCAAATATTTTGCATTAAGATTTTGTTCAGTTATTCCTCTTTGAAAGTTAATTCTATCATTAGCCGACATGTTTTTTGATTTCTCCGTTTTTTGTAAGTCCCAAATTCTTTCAACATCTGTAAACCATTTTGCTGCATGTAAAAATCCTTCTTTACGTAAATGGATGGTATTAACTAGTTTAACTTTTTTAATGCTATTTTTTTCTTCTATTAAAATAGGTAATACTACCAAATTGGGCTGGTATAAATTAAAAGGTAAAATGCTTTTGCTTAAAGCTGTTCTATAAACAAATTGGCTTTCTATTCTACCACTAAAATCTAAACCTTTCCAAGGTGCTTTGGCATCGGCTTGTACGGCATTGCTTGTTTTTAAGTTTATAATTCTATCTATAAAATTGGGGGGCATTTCTTGTGTAAGTTCTACAAAATAAAATGTACGTGGCAATATTGTAGCACCTTGTTTAAACAAGGGTTTATAAGGGTTTGCTTTATGGCTTAGTTTGCTTTTGGTATTGCTAAATGCACTGGCTTTGCCTTGTTTGGCATAATACCAAGTTGCAGTTTCTTCTTGCAACTTGGTGTTGGCTGTGGTTAAGTTGCAATTATGTGTTGGCAGCCTACCATAAAATGTTTTGCCTAGTAAACCTGTTTTGGCAATGGTTTTTTGTACAGTAGCTGGCTGTGCAAACAATACACAACTAGGTATTCTAAACAAGGGTTGCACATTTTGCAAATCCCAAATATCTATCAATTTAAAACCTTTGGCTTTACCACTACGTGTATTATCGTGATGATCGGCACTAAAAAAACTACGCGGTAGCACAAAAGCTAGTTTACCTTCTTTTTGTAAAAAATAATTATTGCAATAAGC
The DNA here is from genome assembly GCA_018061385.1 of Chitinophagaceae bacterium. Taxonomy (GTDB): domain Bacteria; phylum Bacteroidota; class Bacteroidia; order Chitinophagales; family Chitinophagaceae; genus UBA1930. The sequence goes on from JAGOUF010000006.1 coordinate 5,963, forward strand.
TAAAAAAATAGCAGCAATTTCTAAGTGAGGAAAGTTGGCAACCTTAACTGGTTTTACATTATATTTTTCGGCAAGTGCATTTAAGGTGTTTTGGTATTTTTCGTTTTTAATACTGCTATAAGTAAACCAAGGTGGGTTGCCAATTATATAAGTAAACTTATCTTTTAAAAAGTAGGGCTTATATAGATTTTGCACAATAAACTTCCAAATACTATCACGCCCATCTTCCTTAACTTTTTTAAGACCCTTATAAATTTTATAAAAACTTTCTGCTACCTGTGGGCTTATGCCACCAGCTTTATATTGCTTTTTTAAAATTTGGGTAAAAATGGCTTCGCTTTCAGGCTTTTTGCCTTGGGTTTGTTCGGCTAATTCTTCACAAACTTCTAAAGCTTCATCAAATAAAGCAACATCTTCAAATACCTGTGTAGAAAGGGAGTAATTGTCTTTATCAATTTCCATTTTAAAATTACTGCCAAACAAATCTTTTACGCCTTCGGGTGCTAATAATGTATTTGCAAGTATAATATTTAAGTGTACTGGCTTATTGCTTTTTGCTATGTCTTTACCCAAGCTTACCAGTAAAGTTGTTTTAGCAATTTGTACGCTTAGTGGGTGTATATCTATACCATAAATACAGTTGTTAATTTCCTCTGCCTTTATGTTGGGGTTTTGTTGTTTTAGCCTGTGTATTGCTGCACGTAAAAAAGAACCACTGCCACAGCTTGGGTCTAGTATTTTATCGGTTTTTGTAAAGTTAAATTCTTGTACTACACGTTCACACAACCAATCTGGTGTATAGTATTCACCAAGGGCATGGCGGGTATCTAAATCAATCAATTCTTGATAAACACCTTTGAGTACATCTTCATCTGGGTTAGTAAAATCAAAAGCTGCTATTTCTTGAGCAATTAATCTAAATACTTTTTTTAATGGATGAAAATATCTACTACCATGTACCCAATGAAAAAAGTCATTATCAACAAAATTTCGAATATTGTATTTATGAAAAATGCTACCATTTAAAATAGTTTTCATTTCATCATCATCAATAAAGTCGTCATTACTCAATACTTCGTAAGCCAATACTTTTGCCAAAATGCTTAAATAAGTGTGAATAACAAAAGCATTATCGGTATCTGCAAAACTGCCATAAGCAATACTTAGAAATTTTTTCCATTGTTCATAGCTTACTTGTACTTCTCCATATTTTTTTGCATCTTGAAAAACAGTAGAAATACTTCTAAAGCACTCTATAAATACAGGGCTTTGGTAGCCAAAAGCTTCTTCAATACGTTTTAAAGTAGCTTTTTGTTTTTCTTCTTTAAACAAAAAACGGTCTATCCAATAATAAAAATCTTCTGCATTGTTTTCTGTAAGTATAAATGAGGCAGTGGCAACTTCGTTTAAAATTAGTTCGTGTTCTTGCAGTGTATCTAATTTGTCTAATTGACTTACGTCGGGTGTTACTACTTTCCAGTTAATAAAATCGCTGGCAATTAAAGTAAAATTGTAGCCTTCTCCACTTTTAAATTTGCCTAAAAGATAGCCAGATAATTGTTCTTTAGCATGTTTGAAGGTGGCTTTTAAATCGTTTTCAAATTCAATAATTATATTGTTGTAAAGTGTATCGGCACTACCTCTATGTTTTTTGTTGTGGCGAGGAATATTTAAAATAGTGGTTTCAGAACCTGCACTAATGACATCTATTATGGCTTCAATTTCTTTTTCGCCATGATATAAATGATGTAGTAAATCTTTAAAATGCTCTTTCTTTGTAAGCTCTTTATTTGCAGCTTTTATTTTTTTAAGATAAGCAGTAATGTGTTGTGCATGTTGCTTTTGCATAGAAAAAGTTAAACAGGTGTAATGCTAATACTAGTAAGATGTATCAAATCTAAATGATTGAGTAATACTATTTACTATTTAGTAGTATTTTTTGAAATCCGTTATTTCTTAAATATTCTTTTCAAATTAAAATGTTGTTGAACTAATTTCAAATAAACAATCTCCCAAACTTTCTTTCCTCTCTATTACAACCTTTACCTTTACAGGCTATGAATGTATTTACACAAAAAGCTGCTGTTATTATTACTTGTCATAAACGCATTGCTCCTTATTTACAAAAAGAAGTTGAAGCTTTGGGCTTTACTATTGAAGATAGTTTTGTTACTGGTGTTCGTATTAATGCAACCATTAACGATTGTATTAAACTTAATTTAAACCTTCGTTGTGCAAGTCAGGTTTTGTATAGCTTACAAAGTTTTATGGCAACCGATGCAGATGCAATTCACCAGCATTTAAAAAGTTATCCTTGGGAAAATATTATTCCCAACCCTGGTTATTTTTCTATTACTAGCAATGTTCAAAACGATACCATTAACAATAGCATGTTTGCCAACTTACGTGTTAAAGATGCTATTGTAGATAGAATGAGAGAAGTTCGTGGTAACAGACCAAGTACTGGTGCAGAATTAATTGGTGCAGTAATAAATTTATTTTGGAAGAATGATGAAGCAGAAATTTTTATTGATACATCTGGTGATTCTTTAGCAAGACATGGTTATAGAAAAATTCCAGGGCTTGCACCCATGTTAGAAGGTTTGGCCTCTGCAACTATTTATGCTACAAATTGGGATAGAGTTTCGCCGTTCATTAATCCAATGTGTGGTAGTGGAACATTGGCTATTGAAGCAGCATTAATTGCAACCAATAGAGCTCCAGGATTGTTTAGAAATAACTATGCTTTTATGCACTTATTGGGATATAATGAAGCTGTATATAAAAAAGAAAAAACGTTGTTGCAAGAACAAATTAAAACAGTTGCCAACTTAAAAATAATTGCTACCGATTTAAGTGCAAAAGCCATTGAAAATGCTAAAAAAAATGCAGCAGCAGCTGGCGTAGAAAATTTAATTCATTTTGCTGTTTGCGATTTTGCAGCTACACAAGTGCCACAAAATAAAGCAGGCGTAATGATGGTAAACCCTGAATATGGAGAACGCTTGGGCGATGAACAAGAACTAGAAGAAACCTATGGACGTATTGGCGATTTTATGAAAAAAGAATGTGGCGGTTATTTTGGTTACGTGTTTACAGGCAACTTAGAGTTGGCAAAAAAAATAGGATTAAAAGCAAAACGTAGAATTGAGTTTTACAACAGCACAATTGATTGTAGATTGTTAGAATATGAATTGTATAGTGGCACAAGAAGAGTAGAAAAAGTGGTTACTCCAACTGAGTAAAACTGTTCAGTCAATTGTCCAACTAAATTCGTTTTGTAATAACGGCAATTTCTTTAAATCAATTTTATTGAAATGAATGTTGAGAGAATCCTTGTATAACTTTCCATTCAACGTAAGTGTTGTATCAGAGCTTTTTGAGTAATTGAAAAAATGTCTGCTACTGTCTTCTGTATTTACAATTGCAATTGTGTGTTTTATTGAATCTACTTGTAGTTCATAATCTTGCATTGCATCATTCATGTATTGAGTAATTAAATAACCTCTATTGTGCACAAAAATTCTTCGCCATCTAATTGTATCGGTTGTTAGTGGTGGTAAAGTGTCGCCATTAACAACAAATATAGTTGCCTCGTAAGCCCCATGGAGTAAAGGTTTAGGTTGTGCATCATCATTATAATTGTTGCTCTTTACATATACAGCTAATCCATCTACAATAATTAATAAAATCATCATCCATTTAACAAAAATTAAAAACTTGTGTTTACTTTTTCGTTGTAAAAAAATATTGGTAGAATAGTTTTTCGTAAGAAGAAATGCTACCAATTCTTTAGCATGAGGTTGTATAATTAAACAAGTAAGAAAGGTTAAAAACAAAGAATACAACTTAACGGAAATATCGAAGGATAAGTTTATAAAAACAATATTCAGCATTACCGCAAATGCCAAACATGCACCCAATAATGTAGTACGTTTAAACAACAAAAGTAAAGCTGCAACAACTTCAATAAGTCCAGTAAAAATAGAATACATTCTAGAAGTGCCCATACTACTCCAATACAATAAATCTTTGTAAGTATTGCCAATGGTAGTAAACAATGTATTTGGTTCGGGTAAATAAAATTGCCATTTAAAAACTTTATTTAAACCATAAGTCAACAATTGAATGGCTAAATAATAGCGTACAAAAACTAAAAACCAGCTATACCATTTTCTATAATTATTTTGCTTATCAATATTTTGCCAAACAATTGCAACAATTGTTGCAAAGCAAAATATCCACAATGCGTTGATGTAAAAAGCTGTTGAGTCAGAAATTAATTCGTTAATAAATGGGCGTTTAATTTGTAAAATATTTCTTGCAAACCATGCCGTTATACTTTCAAAAAATGTATGTGTATACATCCCAATATTTGGTAAAATAGGATGTTCAGAAGAAAATGAAATAATAAATAGGAACACAAAAACAATGGTAGTTCTTAATACAATATTTGTTAAAATTGTTTTCATTAGAAACTAAATATAATCAACTCGGTAAAATTTTTCTATATTGAATTTAAATTGAAAACATGAAAAAAATAATTCTATTGTTGGTAGTTGTTTTTGCTGCTTCACAAGCCTTTGCACAAACCAAAAGAATAGAACATAGAAGCCATAGTGGCAGCAACAAAACATTTACCACCAAAGGCAATAGTAATTTCGGAATAACTCCAGAGATGAAAAAGAAAAGGGATTCTGCAGCTGCAAAAGCAAAAGATACGCTTGCAAAAAAAGCCGATACAGTACAAACTACTAAAAAGAAAAAAGCAGTAAAAAAGAAAAAGCAAAAGTATAATTAACCACAAGTTGTAAATCGTTGATTCGATGTTGTGTTTAATGTCATTTCCAATTATCAATTTTAAGATTGGAAAAAAAATCATCTTCTTCAATTTCCCTTACTTCGCCAGCTTGCAAATTTTCTAAGTGTATATCTTCAATATTCATTCTAATTAATCGTTGGCATTGATGATGAACAGATGCTACCATTTTTCTTACTTGATGATATTTTCCTTCGGTTAATGTAATGCTTAACCAAGTTGTTGGTAATCCTTCTCGTTGATTGGCCCCACCTTTAAATAAATCAATTGGAGGTTCTACAATTTGTACATCGCAAGGAGTGGTAATATAATCTCCACCACCTTTAACTCTAATGGTAGTGCCAGTTTGCAGCAGATGTAAACTTTCTGTTGATACAATATTTTTTACTTTCACCAAATAAGTTCTTTTGTGTGGTGTATCACTTTCAAACAGTAGTTTGGTTACTTTTTTGTTGGTGGTAAGTAATAACAATCCTTCTGAATGATTGTCTAACCTGCCAATAGCATGTGTACCTTCGGGAAAATTAAAATCTACATCGCCTAACAAACCAACTTTATGGCTGCTCACAAATTGTGATACCATTTTGTAGGGTTTATTTAATGCAAAATAGCGATGTTCTGTAGTAGAATTTTCCATGAATGATGGCAAAGAAAAGGATTTCGGAAATATGATTTTAGTTGTTCAATATAGAACAAAAAGTACAAGAGTGCTCTGCTAAAGCAGGATTTATAAACGACGCCACTGAAGTTCAATTTTAAACTACTGTTGATAATAAAAAAATTCTGTATTCCTTGTATCCTTTGCTGCTTTGCGTGAAAAACCTAATTTGCACACATGTCTTTTCAATTAGCATCACATTATCAACCAGCAGGCGATCAGCCAACGGCCATTCAACAATTGGTTGAAAATATAAATGAGGGAGAACAATTTCAAACTTTATTGGGTGTAACGGGCAGTGGTAAAACGTTTACGATGGCCAATGTAATTGCACAAGTACAACGCCCCACATTGGTGTTAACACACAACAAAACCTTGGTGGCACAATTGTATGGAGAGTTTAAACAATTTTTTCCGGATAATGCAGTTGGGTATTTTGTAAGCTACTACGATTATTATCAGCCAGAAGCATATATGCCAAGCAGCGATGTGTATATTGAAAAAGATTTAAGTATTAATGAAGAGTTGGACAAACTTCGTTTACAAGCTACTAGTGAATTGTTGAGTGGGCGACGAGATATTATTGTTGTGGCTAGTGTGAGTTGTATTTATGGTATGGGCAATCCAACTGAATTTGAAAATGGAATTGTTCGTATTCATCAAGGGCAAGTCATTTCTCGTCAGGCATTTTTACATGCGTTGGTAAACAGTTTGTATAGTAGAAGTCAAGGCGATTTTAATAGAGGAAACTTTCGTGTAAAAGGCGATACCGTAGATATTAATTTGCCTTATGTAGATTATGGTTATAGAATAACTTTTTTTGGCGATGAAATTGAAAGCATTGAAAGTATTGATAAGACTACGGTTAAACGAATTTCTACATTAGAAAATGCAGCCATTTTTCCTGCCAATTTATACTTAGCACCAAAGGATATGATTGTGCAAGTGATGCATGAAATTCAGGATGAAATGATGGCTCAGGTAGAATATTTTAAACGTGAGATGAAGTTTATAGAAGCCCAACGAATTAAAGAACGTGTAGAATTTGATTTAGAAATGATTCGTGAATTGGGTTACTGTAATGGCATTGAAAATTATTCTCGTTTTTTTGATAGAAGAAATCCTGGAACAAGACCCTTCTGTTTGTTGGATTATTTTCCGAAAGATTTTTTATGTGTGATAGATGAAAGCCATCAAACCATTCCACAAATTGCAGGTATGTACGGTGGCGATAGAAGTAGAAAAATGGTGTTGGTAGATTATGGTTTCAGACTTCCGTCTGCCATTGATAATAGACCATTAAATTTTCATGAGTTCGAAAATATAATTGGTCAAACTGTTTTTGTAAGTGCCACTCCCGGAGATTATGAATTACAAAAAACAGAAGGAGTTGTTGTAGAGCAAGTTGTTAGACCAACAGGCTTGTTAGAACCTCCAATTGAAGTACGACCAAGTGTAAACCAGATTGATGATTTATTGGATGAAATTGACAAAACCGTAAAAAAAGGAGATCGTGTTTTGGTTACAACATTAACCAAAAGAATGGCCGAGGAAATGGATAAATATTTAGGCAGAATAAATATTAAAAGTAGATATGTACATAGCGATGTAGATACATTGGAACGTATAGAAATTTTACGCCAACTGCGTTTGGGAGAAATTGATGTATTGGTTGGGGTGAATTTATTAAGAGAAGGATTGGATTTACCCGAAGTAAGTTTAGTAGCCATATTAGATGCTGATAAAGAAGGCTTTTTACGTAACGAAAGAAGCCTTACCCAAACAGCAGGACGAGCAGCAAGAAACAGCGATGGTAAAGTAATTTTTTATGCCGATAAGATGACGGAAAGCATGCAACGCACCATTGATGAAACAGATAGAAGAAGAGAAAAGCAAGTGGCCTATAATACATTGCATGGCATTACTCCAACCACTGTTAAGAAAACCATTGACCAAATAATGAAGAGTGGCAGTGTATTGGACATTAAAGGTTACGATCCTAAAAATCCTTACGCTGTTGATGAAGCTGCTAACTTAAACATTGCTGCTGAAGAACAAGAAACCTATAAAACCATTCCACAAATGGAAAAAGCCATTGGTAAAATAAAAAAGGAAATGGAAAAAGCAGCAAGAGATTTAGATTTTATACAAGCAGCAACTTTGAGAGATCGAATGTTTGGTATGGAAAAAGAACTTCAAAGTATGAAATAATTTTAATAGAAGTAGGATGCAGCTTCCCTCTCCTTTGGAGAGGGATTGAGGGTGAGGTCAACTAAAATGTAGAGGAATTAGAAAGTATGAAATAGATAAAACAGAATAAGCTTAAGAATTTGTAAATTGCAAGTATGAGAAAAGTGTTTTTAGATAGAACAGTTTTTGAAGCTAGAAATATGGAGAAAGATGGCAACATTGATAATAATTACTGGCATAATAAAACAGTTGAAGAAAAATTACAAGCAGCTGCTATAGTTACTGCAGCTGCATTTGGTGAACCTGACTTTTTAAAGAAAAAAGTTGATAGAACAATTTATACAAGCAGAAAGCATAAACAATAAATGAATATTTTTAATGAAGATTTTGCGGATTTTATTGAATGCCTGAACAAATATATGGTTGAATATATGCTTGTTGGTGGCTATGCAGTTATTTTAAGAGGCTATAGCCGAAGTACAGGAGATATGGATATTTGGGTGAATAAAACCGAACAAAATTTTATTCAATTACAAAAAGCAATTACAGCATTTGGTTTGCCCTTGGCTGCAATACCAAAAGAGCAATTTTTTTCTGCAGATTATGACGTGTTTTCCTTTGGTCGTCCTCCTTATGCAATAGAAATTATGACTGCGTTGAAAGGTGTTGACTTTATGGATGCCTTTACAAAAGCTACTATTCAAAAAGTTGATACAATTGAGATAAGGGTTATACATTTAAATCAACTTATTCAAGCCAAAAAAGCAGCAGGCCGTTATAAAGATTTAAATGATATTGAGAATTTGGAATCTCAAATTGAATAAATTACTGCACTGCTTTTCAAAATACCAACTCATGGGTATTGCAAAACTTAGTTAGAATAAGTAGTTTTAGCAAAATGTTTTGATGAAATATTGTTTGTTGATTCTTGCACTGATATTCTTTTCTGTAGTTAATGCACAAGAACAAAGATTAGTGTTACCGGTTGGGCATACAAATGCAATACAGTCCTCTTGCTTTAGCTCAGATGATACTAAAATACTTACTGCTTCTTTTGATCATACGATAAAACTTTGGGACACTAAAACAGGAAGATTATTACTAGACTTAATAGGGCATAAAAACATGGTAATGGGTGCCGTTTTCATTAATAATAGCAGCAAAATAGTCTCATGGTCTTATGACAAAACTGTAAAAGTGTGGGATGCAAAAACCGGAAAAATTTTAAATGACCTTGAACAATTTGAAGGTGATGTAAGGCTGGTAAAAATTACAAATGACGCAACCAAAATAATTGTCATTTCAGCAAGCTTGGATGTGAGAAAGGATCATTTAACAATTATTAATACAGATAATTTCAAAATTAATTTTAATAAGTTAGAAACGCATACAATTGTGTGGGATGCGGGTATATCGTTTGACAAAACAAAGTTAGCCTTGGCAACTTCTGATGCAATACAAATTTGGAATATAAATACTGGTAAACTAACTCTTGAAATAAAAGGTCATACAGACAGATGTACATCAATCGCATTTGCACCAGACGATGATAAAATTCTTACTGCTTCTTGGGATAAGTCGGTTAAGATTTGGGATGCAAAAACTGGAAACCTTATTCATAACCTAATTGGGCACAACGAAGAGGTTTACAGAGCTTGTTTTGATAAAGATGGAAAAAAAATTCTATCCACCTCTTATAAGTACACTAAACTATGGGATACAAAAAGTGGTAAATTATTGTATACAATTTATGATACTATAAGCCAACATGTTAAAAGTCCAAATGCTTTTTTTTCTCCTTCATCAAAACAATTTATCAAAACACATTACGATACCTATTCAACAAATATATATGATGTATTAACAGGTAAAGTTATTGATTCAGTACCCTTTGTCGTAGCGAACCAAAATAGCATTAGTTATAGTAATGATGGCAATAAGTTATTATTAAGTCCATATGAAACCATAGTTTGGAGTTTAAAATACAATACACTATTAATAAATATTAAAAGTCATGTAAGGGCATTAAGTTTCGTATACCCTATAAATGAGCAAGACCACATAGTAATTGGTTCAGGTGATACAACTAATCAAGTTTGGCATGTCCCAACAATTTCATTCCTCAAAAACTCAAATCAATATAATTATTCTCCTGGAATAAATGGTAACAAAGGGCTATTCGTAAGTTCAACAATGGCACAACTGTGGGATATGAAGAATGATTCTCTTCTATTCAAAATGGAAAGGGGCACTTACATTAGATCTGGCGAATTTTCCAAAAATAAAGAGCAAATTATTTGTACATGGGACGACGGTATTATAACAGTGTATGATGCAACCACAGGAAATCTAACGTTAACACTTTCGGGCCACTCTGAAGCTGTAATCACAGCTGAGTTTAGCAATGATTCCAAAAGAATCATTTCCGCTTCTAGGGATGGTACAGCAAAAATTTGGGATGCGTTAACAGGAAGTATTTTATATGAATTAAAGGGACATACAAAAGGATTATATCAAGCAGTTTACAATCATAAAAATCTGAAAATTGCTACATCTTCACTTGACGGAAAAGTAAAGTTATGGAATGCCGAAAACGGAATATTGGAAAAGACTTTAGTTGTTAGTTCGGAAGGGGCTCGAATTGTGGGATTTGATAGCCTTGACTATAAGTTAGTTACTTTTTCCAATGATTTTATTATTAAAGTATGGGATGTAAAAACTGGAAAGCTAATCTGCCAGAATAGCGACCATTCAAATAATATTAACGGTGCAATTATTTATAAAAATAAATTTATTATTTCTGTTTCAGACGATAATACAGCAAAGATCATTGATATTAATTCAGGTGAAACTATTTGTAATTTTATGAAAATTGACACGTCTGATTATTTAGTAAATTTAAAATTGGGCTATTATCAATGTTCACCAAATGCAGCCAAACTCCTCCATTACATTACCAAAGATTTAAAAATCATCACGTTCGAGCAACTCGATATTAAATACAATCGTCCAGATAAAGTATTAGAAGCCATTGGCAGCACTGATACCTTACTCATTAATAGCTACAGAAAAGCCTACCAAAAACGAATTAAAAAATTGGGTATCGATACTACACAATTTAGAGATGGGTACAGTGTGCCAGAGTCAGATTTTATAAATAGAGATGCTATAGAGTATGAACAAACAAACAATAAACTCACTTTAAAAATTAAAGGTTCTGATAGTACTTATAAATTAAGTCGATTTAATATTTGGGTAAACGAAGTACCCCTGTTTGGATTACGAGGTATTAAAACAAAACAAAAAAATAATTTTGATACTACTATTACCATTACTCTATCTCAAGGAGAAAATAGAATAGAAACAAGTATCACTAATGTAAATGGAACAGAAAGCTATCGAATGCCATTGTTTGTAAAGTATACTCCTACTCTTCTTAAAGAAACCAAAACACATTTTATAGGCATCGGTATCAATCAATTTTCAAACTCAGAATACAATTTAAGCTGGAGTGTTAAAGACATTCGTGATTTGGCTATCAAACTAAAAAGTAAATATCCCAATATTATCATTGATACATTATTCGATAAAAATGTAACCAAAGAAAACATCCTTGCATTAAAACAAAAATTATTACTACTAAATGAAGACGACAAGGTAATTGTTTCCTATTCAGGCCATGGCGTATTAAGCAAAGATTTCGATTATTTTCTTTCTACTTATTCTATTGATTTTACCAAGCCTGAAGAAAATGGGTTTGCTTATGAAGATTTAGAAAACTTATTGGACAATATAAAACCTCGTCAAAAATTAATGCTCATTGATGCATGCCATAGTGGTGAAGTTGACAAAGAAGAATTAGATAGAGTTGAAGCCTCAAAAAAAGTATTAGATAATAGTGGCATTGTACATAAAAGCAGTATTAAAGTTGTTAAAAAGAAAAACCTTGGTATGGCTAATAGTTTTGAACTCATGCAAAGCCTATTTGTAAATGTGGGCAAAGGCACAGGAGCCACCATCATTAGTGCAGCAGGTGGTATGCAATATGCACAAGAACGTGGAGATTTAAAAAATGGTGTTTTTACTTACAGTATTATTGAAGCCATGAATAATAATTCAACCCTAAAAGTTTCCGAATTAAAGAAAATGGTTGGTGAACGAGTTATACAATTAACCAATGGGCTGCAAAAACCCACTAGTAGAAATGAAACCAATAATTACGATTGGGTAATTTGGTAA